>DWYT01000060.1 GCA_019118545.1 Candidatus Mediterraneibacter merdavium
ACCATTGCCGCTGACAACAACACACTTACCAACTTTTTCTTCATGATTAACCTCCTTCGCCGGAAAATTTTACACCGGCTTTGCATTTTACGGCTTGCGCTTTTGCGCAAGCGCTTGTTCTATTAAAGATAATAACACGCATTGTCGCTCTTTACAATAGCTATATTTACCATTTATGACAGCCTCGCTTTATACATTTTCTACAAAAAACAACCCCTAAATTTGCGCAAATAGCGCAAATTTAGGGGTTTTGACTCTTTCCTTTTCTATTGCTCCGGCAAGAATCTTTATTTTGTCGATTCCTTTAATACCACTTCATAATCCAGCCATGTCTTACGGGAAACCTCTTTTCCTTCCAGCATATCGAGAAGGGTTGCGCACGCAACGCGGCCGATCTCTGTGTTGTCAAATCTCAACGTGGTGACGGAGACCGGATAATTGTCCAGCACTTTACTGTTGTGGCAGGAGGCCACACGCATATCGACAGGAATACGCGCTCCCTGTGCCCTAAGCTCATCAAGGACAATATTGCAGACTGCGTCGTCCTGACAGATGATGCAGTCCACCCGTTTTCCCAGAAGCTCGTCCACATGGCTGCGCATCGCGGATTCCGTCTTTTCCTCACGGAATATCAGGCTTTTATCAATCTCAACGCCAACGTCCCGGTGCGCACGGATATAACCATTGTACCTCGCCTCATCGACAAGAAGGTTTTTCGAGTTCCCCATGTAAGCGATCCTCCTCCACCGACGCGATAACAGAATACTCGTAAGGTCACGGCAGGCGCCTTCATTATCATGGTCGATCTGAACAACCTCCTCATCATCCAGCGAACCGATCGCGACAAAAGGAATCCCCTTTGATTTCAGAAAAGAAGCGAACACATCCTCTTTGTAGGTGCTGCCCAATATCATGCCGTCAACCTTCCTGTTGTCGATCAGCCTCTTTAGCTGACTCGTGTCTTTCCCACTTGTAGAGACCACGAACATATCGTACCCTCTCGCCTGCGCCACTTCATTTACCCCGCACATGCACAGATAAAAGAAAGGCAGCGCCACCACGCCTTTCACATCCGGGATGATGATGGCAATATTATTTGTTCTGGATTGCGCAAGGCTTTTCGCAATACCGTTCGGGTGATAATCATGCTCCTCTATAAATTCCAACACACGCCTGCGGGTTGCCTCGCCGATCCTCCCTTTCCCTGATATCGCTCTGGACACCGTGCTGACAGACACTCCGAGGACTTCCGCCACATCGTTGATGGTCATTTTTTTATTCTGGATTTTCCCCCGCTTTTCTTCCATTTTCACACCCTCTTCGCCGAAATACTTTCTTCCAGTATGCCCCATCCCCTTTGCTATGTCAACAATTTGCGCAAACACAGGCTAGCGCGGCGGAAAAGATACCCATTTTTCGAATAACTTTTCCGCCGCGCCCGTGCAGCACTCTGACCGTTTATTCGCTGCCTTGCACCTCGGGCAGCGCAGAAAACAGGTCTTATTTCAAAAACCTTTCTAAGTTGTCCATGGAAATCCCTGTTTTCGTCCGTTCGATTCAGGGGGACAGCGAATTGGGCATATTCCCCTAGACTTCGAAGATCAGATCACCGTAAGACGGCATCGGCCATGCTTCTTTGTCCACGATCATCTCCAGCTTGTCGACCGGGGCGCGCAGCGCCTCCATCGCCGGAAATACATCTGTATGGTAGAAGTTCGCCTGAACGGCTCCTTCCTCTTTTACCGCCGCTTCATTCGTCACCTTGACCAGAGCGTCCAGAGCTGACTTTGTCTCACTCATAAGCTCTGTTACCTGATTCAGGCAGTCAAGCTGGACCGAAGCGTCTGCGCCCGCAGCCTTAACCGTATTCACGGTATCCGCAAGAGTCTTCGTATATTTGATAAAGGCGGGAAGGAACTGCTTGCTCGCCATGTCGATCATTGTCCTCGCCTCAATATTGATCGCTTTTGCGTATGTCTCGTACTGGATCTCCGCACGGGACTCTAGCTCTGCCTTTGTAAATACGCCGAACCTCTCAAAGAGAGCCACCGCCTTATCTGTAGTGATGGCAGGAATGGCCTCAACCATGGAGCGGATGTTCGGAAGCTCTCTTTTCTGCGCCTCTTCAACCCACGCCTCTGAATATCCGTCGCCGTTAAATACAATCCTCTGGTTCTCCGTCGCGTACTCTTTGATCAGATCATGTACTGCCAGTTCGAAATCATCTGACTTCTCAATCACATCACACGCATCCGCAAATGATTCCGCGACAATCGTATTAAGCACAATGTTCGGAGACGCAATAGAGTCTCTTGAGCCGACCATGCGGAACTCAAATTTATTTCCTGTAAACGCAAACGGCGATGTACGGTTTCTGTCGGTCGCATCTTTCGCAAGATCCGGCAGAGTCCTCACGCCTGTCTGCAGCTTCCCGCCTTTCAGACTGTGCGTCGCCTCTCCTGTGCTGATAAGCTGCTCCATCACATCTTCAAGCTGTTCTCCGAGGAATATGGAAATGATCGCCGGAGGAGCCTCGTTTGCCCCAAGTCTGTGGTCATTTCCCGGATCAGCCGCGGACTCTCTTAACAGATCCGCATGCCTGTTCACCGCCCGCAGAATACACATGAGTACAAGGAGGAACTGCGTGTTTTCATGCGGAGTCTTTCCGGGATCAAGCATGTTAATCCCATCGTCCGTAGTGATCGACCAGTTGTTGTGCTTACCTGAACCATTGACTCCCGCAAACGGTTTCTCATGAAGCAGGCATTTCAGTCCGTGCCTGCACGCCACACGCTTTAGCGTCTGCATCACGATATGGTTGTGATCCACAGCGATATTAGCCTCCGCATAGATCGGTGCAAGCTCGTGCTGCGCCGGAGCCACCTCGTTGTGCTGTGTCTTTGCGGTAACCCCCACTTTCCAGAGTTCTTCATTCACATCTTTCATAAACGCCGCGACTCTCTGACGGATTGTTCCGAAGTAGTGATCGTCCAACTCCTGTCCCTTCGGCGGCATCGCCCCAAAAAGTGTGCGTCCTGTGTAGATCAGGTCTTTTCTCTCAAGGAATTTGTCTGCGTCCACAAGGAAATACTCCTGCTCCGGCCCAACTGACGGAGTCACTTTCTTTGACGTTGTATTTCCAAAAAGACGGAGCAGACGCAGCGCCTGCGTATTAATCGCCTCCATTGACCGCAGAAGCGGAGTCTTCTGGTCAAGCGCCTCGCCTGTGTAGGAACAGAACGCGGTGGGGATGCACAGTGTCGCGCCTGCCGCGTCCTGCCTTACGAACGCCGGAGAGGTGCAGTCCCACGCTGTATATCCTCTCGCCTCAAAAGTCGCCCTCAAGCCTCCCGACGGGAAGGATGACGCATCCGGTTCTCCCTTGATCAGTTCTTTTCCCGAAAAGCTCATCAGAACCTTTCCGCTCGGCTGCGGGGCCGAGATAAAGGAATCGTGCTTCTCCGCCGTAACTCCTGTCAGCGGCAGGAACCAGTGCGTATAGTGCGTTGCGCCCTTCTCAATGGCCCACTCTTTCATCTCGTGCGCGATAACGTCCGCAGTCTCAAGGTCCAGTTCCTTTCCTTCCTGAATTGTTCGTTTCAGTTTTTTGTAAACCTTGTTCGGAAGACGCTGCTGCATCACAGTATCATTAAATACATTTTCTCCAAATATCTCCGCCACATTGATCTTATCAGTGCTCATATGTAATCCCTTCCTTCCTGTCTGGCTTCGACATGGAAAAAGGGCACTCCACGCTATGCTGGAACGCCCTTGTTCATGTCTATGACAGACAGTATAACCCACCCGCCTTCAAAAGGCAAGTATTTTTTTGCATTTTGTTACAGTTCAGCCATCAGAAACGGGCAGGACGATCTATGCTTGCATAAAGATCGGCCCGCTCCATTCCTGATGAGATGAGCGCCTTTTCATGAGTAAAACAGTGGCGGCAGCCACAATAAGCACACGGTGCAGTTTTACGAATGGCGCGCGCTGAACTGTTACTGAACAGTCAAATTCAGGCCTTTCCTACAGAGCCGAATAATTCCATCTTTTCTTTCACTGTAGCCATGATAGCTTCTGTACCCGGCTTGAGCAGCTTGCGGGGATCGAAGCCTTTTCCTTCCTGATCCTTTCCAGCCTCGATGTACTCGCGTGTAGCTGCCGCGAAGGAAAGCTGGCACTCTGTATTAACATTGATCTTTGCAACACCCAGATCGATCGCTTTCTTGATCATATCTTCCGGGATGCCTGTACCGCCGTGAAGCACGAGCGGCATCTCGCCTGTCTTCTGCTGGATCGCATCCAGAGTCTCAAAGCTTAAACCTTCCCAGTTGTCCGGATATTTGCCGTGGATGTTGCCGATGCCTGCCGCAAGGAAATCAATTCCCAGATCCGCCACCATCTTGCACTCGTTCGGGTCCGCGCACTCACCTTTTCCGATTACGCCGTCTTCCTCGCCGCCGATGGAGCCAACCTCAGCCTCGATGGACATATTGTTGTCATGCGCGATCTTAACAAGCTCTTTTGTCTTTTCTACGTTCTCGTCGATCGGATAGTGTGATCCGTCGAACATGATGGAGGAGAAACCTGCCTCAACACATTTCAGGCATCCTTCGTAGCTGCCGTGATCCAGATGAAGAGCAACCGGAACCGTGATGTTCATCTCCTCGAGCATACCGTTTACCATACCTACAACAGTCTTATAGCCTGTCATGTATTTTCCTGCGCCCTCGGACACTCCAAGGATAACCGGGGAATTCAGATCCTGAGCCGTCTGAAGGATCGCCTTCGTCCACTCAAGGTTGTTGATGTTGAACTGTCCCACTGCGTAGTGGCCTGCTTTTGCTTTCTTAAGCATTTCTGTAGCTGATACTAACATATTCTTTTCCTCCACTTCTCAATCCCGGCGTCTGCTGTGCCGCCGGAAATGCTTTATTTAGAATCTGCATCTATTATAGCCCATCAGAGAGAAAAAGACAATAAAAAAGAATTCCCGGGACAAGGCCGTTACATGCTTTCCCGCTCCCGCCGCCATTGTATATCTACTCCCCCAAACAATTGCACCCATTTCCCCGACCGTTGGAATATTCCGGCAGGGGCTTCGCAAGTTGCTGCATTTGTGTTAAAATTAAGAAGCAGGGAACTCCCTCAGTTATTAAAACCTTAGATACTAAACTTGCGCGTTTAAAGGCTGAACATTCTCCGGCCAAAATCGCTCAGAATTGAGCGATACCCACAACGCAGCTGTCAATACTCTCACCATGAAAGGATGTGTTACCATGCCATTACCACAGCAGAACAACCAGTACACGATTGATGATATCTATGCACTGCCGGACGGGCAGCGGGCAGAACTGATAGATGGCCAGATGTATATGATGGCTCCGCCGACACGGAGACACCAACAGATACTCGGCGCTCTCTATCGTAAAATCGCTGACTACATTGACAGAAAAGGGGGCTCTTGTGAGGTAGATATCGCTCCATTTGCCGTCTTTCTGAACGCAGATGATAAAAACTATGTCGAACCGGATATCAGTATTATATGCTCACCTGAGAAGCTCACAGACAAAGGATGCAACGGTGCCCCTGACTGGATCATTGAGATTGTCTCCCCGGGCAGCAGGCGTACAGACTACTATACCAAATTGTTTAAGTACTGCACTGCCGGAGTAAGGGAATACTGGATTGTTGATCCGGAGAAAAAAAGGATCACGGTCTATTCCTTTGAGTCCGACGACACCGCAGAATATACTTTCTCTGAGGTCGTCAAAGCCGGGATCTATGATGATCTGGAGATTGATTTCAGTTCAATGGATATCTAAAAAACGGTTGCCGCTCCACACCATTGCTGGAGCGGCTTTCCCTCTTTATGAACTGAAATACAGACACATCATCACAGACAAAACCTCCGTCATAATGTTGGTGGCCTGCCCCTTGTTTGCCTTTAATATGATGCTGTACTTACAGCATTAAATCAGCTTTGAAGAATAAATATTTTTCGCACTAAAAGGCAGGACTTTATAGCAGATTCCTCCATATATGCTGTAAAATAGAAAAAGAATTTTACGCATAGGAGGAATCTTTGTTGAAACCGAGAAAGCAGTGGGTACGAAAAGCGGAGAAAAGGAAGAAGAAAGAAAAGGATCGGGGGATTGTTGATTTTATGAAAATCATATCCCACTTTTTTAAGGAGCTTTCCTTCTGGATCAATGAGATGACAGATCCGAGAAATCCATCGTATGTCACCTATACCCAAGCGGATCTTGTATGGATGGGGATTTTAAAAAATGTATGCTCCGTCCTTACAATGAAATCAATGGAAGAGCAGTTTAATGAAAAACAGTGTATCCATACGTTAAGGATCTTTTCCGGGGATCAGAGGCTGGAGGAGATGCCCCATTGTGATACCCTGAATTATTATCTGGAAAAGCTGTCGCCATCCTGTCTTTCAAACCTGCGCAGGCGTATGGTGAAAAGCCTGATCCGGAATAAAAGCTTTTATAAGGGAAGACTGCTTGGGAAGTACTGGCGGGTGGTCATAGACGGGACGGGACTGTTTTATTTTAAAGAAAAGCATTGTGGGAACTGTCTGGTGACAACAATAGAGAGGGAGGACGGGAAAAAGGAGACCCGTTATTACCATAAAGTGCTGGAAGCGAAGCTGGTGCTCTCAGAAAAGATCGTCATCAGTCTGGGAACAGAATTCATTGAAAATGAATCGGAAGCCGTCTCTAAGAATGACTGTGAGTTAAATGCAGCGAAGCGTTTGCTGGATCAGATAAAGAAGGAGTATCCGAGGATGGAGTTCTGTATACAGGGGGATGCCCTGTACGCGGCAGGGAGTGTGATGGACCTGTGCCGGAAAAACCACTGGAAATATCTGCTGACCCAGAAGGAGACACGGCAGCCGCTGCTGGCAGAAAGCTACAGATGGATCAAAGAAGGGAAAGGCGGGGAGGAAGTGTCCGGGATCGGGAAGGAAAGAGGAAGCGGATATTTTGTAAACCATGTGGAAGAGACGGCAGGGAAGACAGAGACGGCAAACTTATACGAATACTGGTATGAAGGACAGGGAAAAGAAGGGAAAGAGGCGGAACACAGATTCCAATGGATTACGAATATAGAGCTGACAAAGAGAAACATGGAAGAGATGGTTGGAGCAGGGCGTGGAAGATGGAAAATAGAGAATGAAGGGTTTAACAACCAGAAAAATGGGATCTATGACATTGAGCATCTGAACAGCAGGGACAGCAATGCAATGAAAAACCATTACCTTCTCACGCAGGTCGCAGACATCCTGATGCAACTGTATCTGTCGTGGAACCCACTGGTACGTGAGATCGGGCAGAGCATAAAAAATACATCTTCAAGGCTACTGGAAAGTTTTCGAAGACAAACAGTAACGGATGAAGATGTACTTTACATTCATCGATACACGGCAGTGTATCTTGAATAACAAGG
>DWYT01000061.1 GCA_019118545.1 Candidatus Mediterraneibacter merdavium
AATGGAATTGTAAGAAAGGTGATTAGATTAAATAAAAGGGGAGTCAGAATTGTTTTGACGAACATAAATCACATTTTGAATGAATTGAATAAGGCAAATTGAGAACATATAAATGTTTATGGGTAAGTGACAGGTAACTAACAAATGCCTCAAGAATGGCGGGAAATAAGAGTTTAAAATTATGCAAGCGATAATTCAAGCTAATATCGAAAAAGAGCCGCCCGCTTTAAGACATCTATGAACATGTGAAGTATAATAAGTCCGAACTCCTTCTGAGAGTTGTGAATGTCGCGTTTGCGATTCCGGACGAAGAGAAGATTAAAGGAGAGAGTCATGAAAAAACACGCCCTTTCGATCAGTTATGTCATACTTCTGACCCTGTGTATGCCGCTGGCATGTCTGTATATGTGGCTCCTGACAGTGCTCCCGGTTTCGTGGGAGGCAGTCAATGAATGGGCCGATACGCTTCCCAAATGGCTGTTTTATATGTTCGTCCTGCTCCTGCCTGTGGGAGTCTACTGGCTGACAGTACTGGTTCTCGGTATCCTGAATATCGCGAGATCGTTCAACGCGTATAAGTCGGGGGATGCGGTAGGATGTGTAAACGGAATGTTGATCCACAAGTATGGGTTGGTTGTGTTTTTTGTCGTTAATTTTATCGTTCTGGTAGGGATTTACCTGTTGGTGACGCTCGGGTTAGTCATGGGAACCCGGGGCATATTCTTAGTGTTGGCGCCCTTTTTCCTGCCGTGGCTGGTGGCGGCGGTGGGATTCACTGTATTTACCACTTGGCTTGCCATTATCCCCGGGGCATTTTACGGAATACAGGTCATACGCTTTACATACAGGGAGAAGAAAACGAGTGCGGGAGCCGCAGTGTGGCATGGTGTCCTGCAATTTATCTTCCTAGCGGATGTGCTTGACGCCATGTATCTGGCAGTGAAGAAATGGGGCCGGGGGAAGAAAAGCTCCATTGTGATTGCGGTTTTGTATACGGCGGGCCTGTCAGGCATCATATGGATGATCATTAAAATAGCTGCCTTGTAAAAGCGACAAAATATGACAAAAATGTAAAATTAGCAAGCAAAATGTAATAATTTGCATTTTGCTTGCTTTTTGTTATTGCGGAATTTCTGTGTTACAGTTGTTACAGGATTTCCGTATCTTGCGAAAATGCGGGGCACGTGCTATACTTCTCCTGACAATATTATATCAGATGGAGGTGACACTCCATCTGATATACGCTCCGCGAGGATGTGCGGCGATTCGGAATAGAATCTTGTCAGCATAGCTGACCCGAATCGCGCACCAAGTCTCGCGAGCGCGAGACTTGAATTACAGGAGGAGTTTTTTTATGGATGCAGACCCTGCGGGGAACCCTATTTTATTCGACTTGTTACTGTTGGTATTCTTCACACTGCTGAACGCCTTTTTTGCCGGAGCGGAGATGGCTGTCGTATCGGTAAATAAGAACCGGATACGATCGCTGGCAGAAGAGGGGAATAAGAAAGCGAAAGTGATTGAGAAGCTGTTTGACGATTCAACCAGATTTCTCTCTACTATCCAAGTGGCAATCACATTCGCGGGATTCTATTCTTCGGCGTCCGCAGCGGCGGGCATCGCGCCGGTGCTGACAGAGTGGCTCGAGGGGGCGGGAGTTCCCTACAGTTATCAGATCGCCCACAATGGCGTGACCTTAGTGTTGATGTTCTTTAATCTTGTGTTCGGAGAGCTTGTGCCGAAACGGATCGCGCTTCAGAAGGCGGAGGCGTTCTGTATGCTGACTGTCATGCCGGTACACTATATCTCCATCGTGCTCTCGCCGTTTATCAGGCTGCTTTCTGTTTCTACGAAGCTGGTACTCAGGCTGCTGCGCATGAAGACGGAGGATCAGGAAGAGGCGGTGACAGAGGAAGAGATCAAGGCGCTGCTCAAGATGGGTAACGAGAGCGGGACGTTTGACGACGACGAGCGGGAAATGATTGATTCGGTCTTTAAGTTTGACGACAGGACGGCGAGGGAGATCATGGTGCCCAGACGTAATGTATTTGCCATCGACATTGAAGATCCTTTTGAGGAAGTGATCGATGAGATACTGGAGTCGAGGCACAGCAGGATTCCGGTCTATGAGGAGAACATCGACAATATCATCGGTGTGCTGCATATGAAGGATGTGATGATCGAGCTGCGGAAGAACCGGGAGGATCAGAACCGTCTGGATCAGGCGAATATCAGAAGGATGCTGCACAAGCCGTTTTTCGTCCCTGAGACAAAGGATGCGGACGAGCTGTTCCGCACAATGCAGGAGACAAGACACCACATGGCGGTTCTTGTAGATGAGTACGGCGGATTTTCGGGTATCGTGACCATCGAGGATCTGGTCGAGGAGATTATGGGTGAGATCAATGAGGAATACGAGGAGGTCGTGCCTGAGATCGAGGCGATCAGTGAGAATGAATATCTGCTGGACGGAAGTATCCTTATCGATGATCTGAACGAAGAACTGGGGTTGAAGCTGGAGACAGAGAATTATGACACACTCTCCGGTTACCTGATCGAAAAGCTGGGGCACATTCCCGGGAAGGAAGACAAGGATGTAATCGAAACGGACAGTCTGGTGTTCCGTGTGGAGGAAGTGAAGGATAACAGGATCGTCAGGGTGAGGCTGAACCGCCCTGTGTCTGAAAATATAAGTGAAGAGGAATGAAAGGAGATGCAGTAAAATGAAGATGCTGTCGATTGAAGAAGAACTGAAAAACAATTCTTACCCGGGGAGGGGAATTGTTATAGGTAAGACACCGGATGGGAAAAAAGCGGTCACAGCTTATTTTATCATGGGAAGGAGCGAGAACAGCCGCAACCGTGTTTTTGTAGAAGAGGGAGAGGGCATCCGCACACAGGCGTTCGACCCGTCCAAGCTGACGGATCCTAGTCTGATCATCTACGCTCCGGTGCGCGTTCTGGGGAATAAGACCATCGTGACCAACGGCGACCAGACGGATACGATCTATGAGGGCATGGATAAGCAGCTTACTTTTGAGCAGTCTTTAAGGACAAGAGAGTTTGAACCCGACGGGCCGAACTACACGCCGCGTATCTCCGGCATCCTTCATATAGAAAACGGAATGTACAACTATGCGATGTCGATCTTAAAGAGCAGCAACGGCAATCCGGAAGCCTGCAACCGTTATACATTTGCATATGAGAACCCAGTGGCGGGAGAGGGACATTTCATCCACACATATATGTGCGACGGTGATCCCCTTCCCAGCTTCGAGGGAGAGCCGAAGCTGATCAGCATTTCAGATGATATGGAAGCGTTCACAGAGCTTCTGTGGAACAGTTTGAATGAGGATAATAAGGTTTCCCTTTTC
>DWYT01000062.1 GCA_019118545.1 Candidatus Mediterraneibacter merdavium
GTCCAATGCGTTCTCTATCAGCTTGGTGAATCTTAATGTGAACCAGAACGATAGACAGATTGCAGCTGTCCAGACACAGACATATGGGACTCAGGTTGATTTTTATGAATACGTGAGCAACAGTTGGAGTGTGGCCAATGATCTGCGATCTTTAGCTGATAATAATGGCATTGGAAATATAAAGGTAGTAAGCTCTAATGATACAGTCTTCGCCACCTATGTGGATGGCCAAAGAAATGCCGAGGGTCATGTGATGGTTCTTAACAGTGGAGGTTGGACGGAGGTCACGGGTGTAAACGGATCAAAAATAGGTCAGGTTGCAAACTCGAATTTAGACATCGGGACAGCAGGCGGCAAAGTATATATTTCCTACATGACCGGCAGTAGTACAAATTCGACGCTTAACGTGAGGGAGATTACCGGAAGCGGCGCTTCTGCCGAATTAGGAACTGAGATGCAAGCGGCCAGCGGCAATATCAGTGATTCGAGAGTACTGGAGCAGCAGGGTTCCCTCGTAATATCTTATAGAGAGAACAATGCGTCGACTGGCACTCAGGAGGTTAAGATTACTAGCTATAATGGGAACACTTTTACGCCAATGACAGATCCGGGAACGGCTGATTCCTATGATATCCTTACATACAATCAGGAACTTTATTTTGTATCCGCTTCATCTTCTGAGTTAAAAGTAAAAAAATACGACACGAACGGTTGGCAGGACTATGCAACCGGGAGTATAGACAGCACCAGTCCCAAGCTGGCGGTTGCACAGGGCAATCTGTATGTGATAACCAGTCCTACAGTAGGGAAGGGGGTATACGCCTATGAGGTCACAGCTTCAGGCTTCGTGGAAGAAGGTATGGCCGTAGACTCGTTGGCTACTGGAACTGGGGTCTCAATGATTGCAAGCGGTGATAAATTGTTCATCGGCTATACAGATAGAGATAATGGCATTGCATATATAAAAGAAAAAGTGATCAGTAATTCCTTGTTGTCGCTGACTATCACTCCGCCTGATAAAGAGTTCTACATAGTTGGGGATAGCATGGATTTATCTGAACTCAAAGTAGTAGCCAATTATCAGAAGAATACAAGAGAGCTGGCTGCCGGGGAGTACGATGTGACTGTGCCCGGGTTTGCAATAGAGAACGGCAGTTATGTCGCAAAGGACTCCGGAGATCATGTGGCTACCGTCACTATGGTAAGTGATAGAAGTATCAGCAATACTTTCTCCTACATGATATCAGACGTGCCTGTCACAGCTTCGATCGCATCTGTCAGGAACGGGGCGGACGAAAGTACGCAGTTTGCCTACGGGGATGTGGTGGACGTCACTGTGGAGACATCAGGAGCGGCAGGAAAGCAGATTGCGCTGTATTACCGTCAGGCTGACGGAACTTTGTCAAAATTAACAGAACCGATAGAGGTTACAGAGGATAAGGCATACCAGTTGAGCTATGATACGAAAGGAAAGTTCCTTCCGACGGGCGACGCGCTGTCTCTGGCGGTGTGCTTTGTGGACGGCGATGTAATAACAAGTGTTGACAGTGTAGATATCGCTCTTTCAAAAAGAACACTGACAGCCTCTATCGCGGGAACATTGTCAAAAACATATGACGGAACTACCAATGCACCGGATGCGCAGATAGAATTAAGCGGCGTGGTCGGCAGTGAAGCGTCAGCAGCCGGAACCGTTGTGTACGACTCGCCGACAGCCGGAGAGCGCACATTAACTGTAGAGGACTTTAATGTGAATTTCAGTTCCGGTGCGGAAAGCTACTATGCAGTACCCGATGCGCCTACTGCCACCGGTACAATAGCCAAGGCGGATGCTCCGACGTCAGCGGGCGGGCAGCTTAAGGTCACAAATAATTATGCGCAGACATATCAATATGATTTAAGCCAGCTTCTGCCGGAGCTTGAAAGCGGTCGCGAATGGGGAAATATCGCTTATACATTAGGCACAGTTTCCCTAGGAGATTATTATACGGACGGGGCACAGATCAGTTCTGCGGGAGTGCTCAGTCTGCCGGTCAACAAGGTCGATACAACGGTTGAAGGAGATATTGGAACTGTAGCTGTCACAGTGAATTCGGACAATTATGAGCAGTTTACAGCAGAGCTTAAAGTTTCCGCCACTCAGGATATGCAGGGCGGCGGAGACCCAGAACAACCCGGTGGAGGAGATCCGGAACAACCGGGAGGCGGAGACCCAGAACAACCGGGAGGCGGAGATCCGGAACAACCCGGAGGTGGAGATACCCCCGGTTTCAGGCCCGTGATCACAGACGGTGCGAACGGAGTGTGGAAAAAGGAGAGTGGGGAAGGACTTTCTTTCCGCTCTGACGCCGAGTATGCAGATTTTGTGAAGGTACAGGTGGATGGCAGAGACGTGGATGCGACGAACTATGAGGTCAGAGAGGGCAGTACCATTGTGACCTTGAAGCCATCTTATCTGGAAACCCTCTCTGGGGGCGTCCATACCCTTGCCATCGTCTCGAAGACGGGAACAGCGGAAACTACCTTTACGATCCAACAGGGTGAGGGCGGCAGTGAGACACCAAAGACAGAGAGCGGGACTTCCCAGTCAGGCAGTGATACTTCAAAGACGAGCGGTAAAGCAGCGGGAACGGGTGACAACAGCCGCGCGGCGCTGTGGGGCATACTGGCATTGCTCGCGAGTGTATGCAGTGCCAAGATTGTGCTTATGAGGCGAAGGAAAATCAGATAAAGAATAGTGTAATTGTACATGGCATCGGTCAGAAATGACCGATGCTTTTTTGTGTGACTAATCATCTCCCAGAAGGGCAGTGACAGGAACGTCCAGCACGGAAGAGAAGTAGAGCAGTTCAAAGTCAGGCACCACGCGGTCCCCGGTCTCGATCCGGCTGATCGCTTTCTGGCTTACATTCAGTCCTCTGAGCTGGAGTTTCGCGGCGAGCTGTTCCTGTGACAGCTTTGCCTTTTCCCTCAGAAGGCGGATTTTGTCGCCTGAAATATTGCATTTTCCATTCTTATATTTGTAGAGTTTCACAGTACAAAGACCTCCTTTTTATGTGTTCTGAACAAGTTTTATCCCAAAGATGACTTATTCTGGTTGACACTACCATAAAAGTGAGGCTATAATTATCCCAAAGATGACTAAGAAATATTCATGACAGAGGGGGTAATGTATTGCTCCGAATGGACAAAGGATGATGTTGCGGTTTGGAACAGTACATACCATTTAGATATAGATATGGACAGGCAGATATTGATATTGACAACAGTGAGGGAATTTCTCGGGAAGTTTGAGAAAGAGAATGTAAAGATACTGCAGGAAATGGGATACTCCGTTCATTATGCGGCTAACATGGCTGACCAGAGAGACCTTTTTGACAAAGAGGAAGTGGAGAAGCTGGGAGTGCATATCCACCACATAGAGATCGAGCGCTCCCCTTATATGATAAGAAATAATAAAAAGGCATTTCTCCGGCTCATTGAGCTGGTCAGAAAATACAGAATCAGCATCATACACTGCCACACTCCGGTGGGCGGTGTGCTGGGCAGACTGCTTGGAAGGTATTTCAAGAAAGATGGAATTAAGATCATCTATACGGCGCATGGATTTCACTTTTACAAAGGAGCACCGCTGATCAATAATTCCATCTTTTACTGGGTGGAAAGGAGCCTCGCGCACTATACGGACATCCTTGTCGTTATCAACCGTGAGGATTATGAGAATGGGAAACGGCTGCGGTTAAAAAAGGGTGGGAAGCTCTGTTACATACCCGGGATCGGACTGGACATGGACAGGTTCCGCATCCTCTCAGACGAAGAACGCAGGGAGAACAGGGCGGCGCTCGGCATCGGACAGGAGCAGTTTTTTCTCGTTTCCGTGGGAGAACTTAATGACAATAAGAATCAGGGGATCATTTTAAGAGCGCTCGCCCTGATGAGAGACAGGGGAGAGGATATTTCCGATATCGTTTACGGAGTATGCGGAGACGGTTTCCTGAGAGACCGTATGGAGCGGCAGGTCAGAGAGCTTGGACTTGAGAAGCATGTGAGGATGTTCGGTTTCCATAAAGAGATCACGGAGATCTTAGGATGCGCGGATCTGTCCGTATTTCCCTCGCGGAGGGAGGGACTGGGAATGGCCGCGCTGGAATCCCTTGCCATGGGGATACCTGTGGCGGCCTCAGACAACCGCGGGACAAGGGAGTACATGGCTGAGGGAGAGAACGGCTATGTGTGCGGCTACAGAGACGTGGAAGGCTTTGCCCGCGCGATAAGGAAATGCCGGGAAATGAAAGAGGGAGAACGGGAGAAGATGAAGGAAAGATGCAGACAAAGCGTGGTCCGGTTTGACAAGAAATATACGAATGAGATTATGCGGGATATATACAGGGCGGCCGAAAAAATGGTGATGGGAGAGATATCATGAGAAATCACATGAAAAAGCAGGTTAAGATCAGCGTTGTCATGGGCGTATATAATCCGCAGAGGGAGCGGCTTAGGAAAGCGGTCGGATCGATCATCGGCCAGACGATGAAGGACTGGGAGCTGATTCTTTATGACGACGGGTCAGACAGTCCGTACATCCGTGTGATCCGTGAGACAGCGGCCATGGATGAGAGGATCGTCTGTGTGAGAAACAAGAAGAACCACGGCCTTGCATATGCCCTGAACCAATGTATGAAGCAGACAAAGGGAAAATATATCGCAAGGATGGACGATGATGATATATCCAGACCAGAGCGTTTTCAGAAGCAGTATGAATTTCTGGAGACACATGCAGAGTACGGCTGGGTCGGTTCCAACGCGGAGCTGTTCGACGATGAAAGAATATGGGGAGACTGGAGTGTGCCTGAGACGCCGCAGACAGGAGATTTCCTGAAATATTCGCCTTATATCCACCCGTCGGTCATGTTCCGGCGGGAGATATTGGAGAAGAACAACGGATATATCCCGGCAGAGGTGACAAGGCGCTGTGAAGATTATGAGCTGTTCATGCGGCTTCATATAAGAGGGAGCCGGGGTTATAACCTTCAGGAAAACCTGATCGAGTATCACGAGTCTGAGGACAGCTACCGCAAAAGGCTTCTAAAATACAGGCTCAATGAGATGTGGATCCGCTACAGAGGCTTCCGGCGGATGGGAATTTTAACGCCCGCCACAGTTCCTTTTGTCGTGCGTCCGCTGGCAGGCGGGGCGGTTCCGGCGGCCTTTATGAAATACATCAGCAGACACCGGAGAGACATCCGCACACAAGGATATGGAAGCAATGGAAAATAGGGCAGTGGAAAATAGTGCGGAAAAGGAGAGCCGTGTCTTTGAGGTTGTGGGAACGCGTGTACTCGGCCCCGCTCTGAACGGGTTCATTGTGTGGGTTCTGAAAAACGCGGTGAGAGACGGGAAGAAACGGCTCTATTTCCTTGCGAGGGACGGGTATTTTATGTTCCGTGCGGCAAAGCTCTATGCGGAAAAGCTCTCTCTTCCGGTCGAGTGCAGATATTTAAGCTGCTCCAGATATTCCCTGCGCCTTCCGATGTTCCATCTGGATAAGGAAGAGGCCATGGAGTACATATGCAGGGACAGTATCGGTGTGAATCTGACAAGGATCATGAACCGCGCCGGACTGGAGAGAGAAGAGCAGGGGCGCGTGTTGGAAGAGATCAAAGCAGTGGGAAGGGAGAACACTCCAATCCCTTATGTAAGCTTAGAAGAGACAAAAAGAAAGCTGGCGGCGTCCACCGCTTTTATGGAGGCTCTTGTCAGACATTCCAGAGAGGCCATGCCCGCCCTTGCAGGGTATCTGTCTCAGGAGGGACTCTTAGAGGGGAAAAAAGAGGGAAAAGAGGACGCTCTCGTTGACAGCGGGTGGGTCGGCTCCATGCAGAAGACACTGAACCGGCTTCTTAAGCATATGGGGAGAGAAAAAGAACTGGAAGGGTACTACTGGGGATTGTATGAGCTGCCCCCGGGAGTCGCGAGAGAACAGTACCACTGCTATTATTTCAGTCCGGAGGGCCAGCTTCGAAGAAAGGTCTATTTTAACAATAATCTTTTTGAAGCTGTTTTCAGCGCTCCCCATGGTATGACGATTGCATATGAAGAGAGAGACGGAAGATACGCTCCTGTGTATACGTCTGTCACAGATGAGCGGAGAAAGCAGATGCAGAGATTAGAAGGGTCGCTCCTTCGGTATGTGAGGGAGGCGTCGGAGGCTCTGCGTGATATAGACAGCGCGGACTGCAGACGGGAGAAACGTAGGATGGCGCCGCTTCTTAAGCGGTTCATGGGAAAACCGACGCGGGAAGAGGCAGAAGTCTTCGGCAGGATGTTCTTCTGCGACGATGTGCTGGAGTACGCTCATCACCCGCTTGCAGAGCTTATGACCGAGAAGGAGCTGAGGGCGAATCATGCCATCAATAAGATATTGGTGATGACAGGACTTCGGAAGGAAGAGATAGAAGAGAGCGCGTGGTTTGAAGGCAGCGCGGTCATGTCGTCAGAAAGACCGGGACGGCATCTTTTTTGGTACGGGATCTATAAATATCTGCTGCATATAAGGCAGATGTATATGTGGAGAAAAAGTAATGGCAGGAAGAAAGACAGATAACAATACAGTCAGCACAGGAGAAGAAAAGGCTGCACAGAGAAAGCAGTATTTCTTTGTGATCAAAGAACTGACGTCAAGGGAGATTAAAAGGAAGTATTCGAGATCATATCTCGGGATCATATGGAGCGTACTCAACCCGCTGCTTATGATGGGTCTGCTGTCCATGATATTTTCCCAGTTGTTTAAGCGCTCCATAGAAAATTATCCGATCTATTACCTGACAGGGTACATACTGTGGCAGATGTTTACCGGGGCAACAAATGCCGCGATGACAACGCTGGTGGACAATAAGATGCTCCTTATCAAGGTGAAGCTGCCCATGGAGATATTCGTCCTTGCCAGAGTGTACACAGCGCTGGTCAATCTCGGATATTCGCTGATTGCGTATATTGTTATGCTTTTTATATTCGGGATCAGGCTGAACTGGATGATGCTCTTCTCCCCTGTGATTGTATTGCTTTTATTGATGTTTTCTCTGGGAATAGCATTTGTCCTCTCAAGCGCATATGTGTTTTTCGGAGATGTGAAGCACCTGTACTCTGTGGTGCTGACACTGTGGATGTACTGCTCCGCGATCTTCTATCCGGTCGATCAGATGCACGGGGTCATTCGTTCGGTCATAGAGCTGAATCCGATCTTTAATTATATTGACGCCCTGCGCAATGTAGTGATCTACGGTGTCCTGCCGCCCGCATGGGAGATCGTCCGCATGGTTGTGTGGGCGGCTGTGGTGTACACGATCGGATTTTTCATCTTCCGGAAAAATAAGAATAAAGTCATGCAGAAGATATAGAGGAGAGAGTCAGGAGTGAAGGGATCAATGTACCATGCGGGATTATATATGGGGAACGGGATCGTTCCGACGGCGGTCGCTTTTCTGTTTGTCGCGGCAGTCCTTACCGCAGCGGCGCTTATCTTAGTGAAAGACAGCAGAAGAAAACATAGACGCCGCAGAAGACGGAAAAGGCCCGCGCAGAGGCCGGACGTCAGAAGACAGAGGCGAAGGGCAGGACACAGAGCGGCAGCGGGCAGACATGCGGCAGACAGCCAAAGAAAAGAGAAAACGGGCAGGCCGCAGGACAGACATGTGACAGACAGCCAAAGGAAAGAGAAGCCGTGCGGGCCGCAGGGCAGACAGGTGACAGACACGGAGAAAAAAGCGGAAACAGAGGTTACAGAGGAAGTACAGAATGTAGAAACCCCAAAGAAAGAAGAAGACAGGACTGAGATTGAGGTTCGCCATGTGACCATGGAATTTAAGCGGGAAAAGGACGAGTCAACCAGTATCAAGGAACTTCTTATACGGACATTAAAGAGGCAGAGAAGCTATGAGATGTTCCGGGTGCTGGACGATGTGAGCTTCACTGTCGGCAAGGGGGAAGTAGTCGGGATCATAGGAACCAACGGATCGGGAAAAAGTACGATCCTCAAGATCATATCAGGAGCGCTTGAACCGACCAAAGGAGAGGTGCTGACGGATAAGAACAAGATCCAGCTCCTCACACTGGGGACAGGATTTGATTTCGAGCTGACAGGAAGGGAGAACGTGTATCTGAACGGAGCGATCATCGGGTACACGAAGGAATATATCGATGAAAAATACGAGGATATTGTAAAGTTTGCGGAGCTGGAAGGCTTTATGGAGGAGAAGGTGAGAAACTATTCCTCGGGAATGGTTTCCAGACTTGGGTTCGCCATCGCCACGGTGCGGGATACCCCGGAGATACTGATCCTTGACGAAGTGCTGAGCGTGGGGGATATGTTCTTCCGCCAAAAGAGCGAGAAACGGATCAGGGAGATGATGCACGGCGGCTCCACGGTGCTGATCGTGTCACACTCTACTTCGGTCATCCGAAACAACTGTACAAAGGCAGTGTGGATCGAGAAAGGACATTTGCGGGCGGTCGGAGATCCGGCGGAGGTCTGCGGGGCATACGAGAAGATGAATCAGGGCGGTTGAGGAAAAAGAGATGATAAACAGACAGTTTGCTGATATGATTTACCAAATATTCGTCAATAAAGTCCCGGGGATAAGAGACCGGTACAAGCGGATGCGTTATCAGGGCAGAGGGCGGGTCAGAGTATTCGCTTGGCTCTATCTTGCGTATCTGAATGTTGCGTACCATGTATTCAGACGACGCAGGCTGGGCGCGCTTGAAAAATATCCGTATTATGAGACAAAGATACTGTATGCGAAGGGCAGCGAGTCCTCTCTGTCAAAGAGGAAGCCGCCGGGGGAGTTCGCGCTGGAGCTGGCAGAGTATGACGTGGTGTCCTTCGATGTATTTGACACACTTATACTCCGCCCGTTTTCCAGTCCGGCAGACCTGTTCTTTCTGCAGGGAGACGAGTTGGGGTATATGGATTTCAAGAGAATCCGCATGGAGATGGAGAATCGGGCAAGACAGAAGAAGCATCGGGAGGCAGGAACGTATGAGGTCAGCCTTGACGAAATCTATACAATGCTCGCAGACGAGACGGGGATAGAGAAAGAAAACTCAATGAGAAGAGAACTGGAGCTGGAAGAGGAATACTGCTTCGCAAACCCCTATATGCTCCAAGTCGTAAAAGAACTTCAGAGGATGGGAAAGCGGCCCATTGTCATCTCGGACATGTATCTGAGCACAGAGCAGATACAAAAGCTGTTAAAAAAATGCGGATTCAGCGCTTTCAGCCAGTATTATGTGTCCTGCGATACGGGTAGTTCAAAGAGCAGGGGCGATCTGTATGACGAGGTGAGAAAAAGAGAGGAAACGCTCTGCGGGGGACGAAGACTTACCTTTGTGCATGTGGGGGATAACGTGACTGCGGATGTGCAAAATGCGAAGAAGCATGGCTTTGAGAGCAGACATTACGTGAATGTAAACGAGGCGGGGCGGCAGTACCGCCCGCGCGATATGTCCGAGATCACAGGCAGCGTTTACAGAGGAATTGTAAATGCGCATATTCACAACGGCATACAGGTGTTTTCGAGAGAATATGAATACGGCTTCATCTACGGCGGCCTATTCGTGACCGGGTACTGCCAGTTCATCCACGAGTATGCTAAGAGCCGAGGTATCGAAAAGCTCCTCTTCCTCGCAAGGGACGGGTATGTGCTCAAAAAGGCATATGAAATCCTCTATCCGAAGGAGAAAGAACGGTGCGTATATGTGTACTGGTCCCGTCTGGCGGCAGCAAAAATGACGGCGGCGCATTTCAAGTATGATTATTTCCGCCGCTTCCTGTACCACAAGGTGAATCAGGGGTATGCAATCAAAGACATTCTGGCGTCCATGGAGCTGGAGAATATGACGGAAGAGCTGTGCAAAGCGGCAGGCGTTCAGAAAGAGACAGAGCTGACAGACAAGAACGTGGAAAAGGTCAGGGACTTTCTGATGGAACATTGGGGAGAGGTGCTTTCGCATTACGCAGAGCAGATCGAAGCAGGAAAGCAGTATTTTACAGAAAAGCTGGAAGGATGTAAGAGCGCTGCGGCGGTTGATATCGGCTGGGCGGGGAGCGGCGCGGTCACGCTGGAGCATATGATCAATCGCGTGTGGGGACTGGACTGCGCGCTTACAGGGATCATCGCCGGGACGAACACCTGTCACAACGCAGAGCCGGACGCGAGCGAGACATTTCTCCAGAGCGGGAAGCTGGCAAGCTATATGTATTCCCAGAGGGAGAACCGGGATATCTGGAAATTCCACGATCCCGGAAAAGGACATAATCTGTACTGGGAGCTGCTGCTGGACGCCCCGCACGGAAGCCTGAAAGGCTTCTATATAGGGGCGGAAGGAAAATGGGAATGCCGCTTCAAATCAGAACCAAAAGAGAAAGCGCGGATCAAAGAGATACAAAAAGGAATCCTCGCATTTACAGAAGAGTATAAAAAAATACAAGGGCGCTCGCCGCTGTTTCGGAAGATAGCCGGGAGAGACGCATATGCGCCGATGGTGGTGGCGGAAGGGGAGAAAAATGAGAAGTTCTTTAGAGAGATATGTGGGTTAGTGGATGAGGTTGGTGTGGGATGATATGAGGAAAAGGATTTATGGATACAGTAAAAAAGATATT
>DWYT01000063.1 GCA_019118545.1 Candidatus Mediterraneibacter merdavium
TGTAACAAAAGGAAAGAACCTTATCATCATAAACCGTTCCGTTTTCTGCCGGGGCAAATGTAAGCACAGGTATATCGCTTTCTTCCACGCCATCTATATATGTCAGATCCGGAAGCACAAGTGTGAAGTGATCCGACGCAGAATAAATATACGGTCTGTGTGTCTCATCCATCCCTGAATATTCTTCCGCGATCTTATCGAATCCCGTTCCTGCTGCCTCCATTACATTACAGGCCACCAATACAGATGCGATTAGTTCATTTCTTCTCTTGGAAATAATTCCGGATAAATCATATGTTTTTCCAATCTTTTCTCCCCGATAAAATCCGCCGGGTGACGAGATCTCCAGTCTGTCCCTGAACATATCCACCTGTATCTGTGATCCATCCAGAAAATAATCCCTGTGTGCCACTGCATTGATCACGCCTTCAAATAACGCTCTCTGCGGATAGGCATCGATATTCTTTCTGGTATCTCCAAGCTTTATCACGGAATGATTCATCCTCTGTGTCACGAATTCCGTCATATATTTTATCGTAGCTATCATGTTGCCATTGAACCGGTTGATCGTAACAATCCGTTCGCCGCCTTTATGAAAGCCGGAAAAAACAGAGCATTGAACCTCCGTCTTTTTCTCCCGGTAATCATCTGTAAACAGAACAGCTCCATTTGCCAGAAATCCCTCTTCATTATAAAATCCCATGGAACACAATGCTTTTTCCGACAGTGCCTTACCGCCATTATTTGAAGCATAAAACTCACGGAGTTCCGTAAATTGAGCGGGGTCATATTTGATATCGGAAGTGAGGATATCGTACTGTGTATTTTTGCTTTTTACGCTCATTTCGATGATCTCTTCATATGTAGCCCCATTTGTAAATCCGTCCCTTCTCATAAAGATTGAAGGAATATTCTTGTATTTCAGGATGACCGGCTTAACCGCTGACTCTTCCACATGTATATGGATAACAAATCTCTCTTTTGCTTTGATCTCATACCTCAGAAAAGAAATTCCCATCTTCGGTCTCGGGACAAGATGTTCATTGACCTGATTATTAAAATAATTCCGTTCATTGTCCGCGGCAGCTCTGTCAAAACCGATCAGTTTATTCGACTTATCCTCTACACCAATGTAAAAATCCCCGCCCACACTATTGGCAAACCCGGCGATTGTTTTCAGCCAGCCGACAACATCTTCTCTGTTCAGTCTGCTCTTACACTCAAGCTTATCGCTTTCTAGTTGCACACCTTCTGCAAGCTCTTCTAAAAACACAGTTTCACCTCCCATCTGGAACCACTTCAATATTACTTCATTTTGACTTCAAAATCAACTTCATTTTAATTTCAAATTAAATTTCAATACAGATTCAACAGAGCTTCAATTTACTTCAAAGTAAATCAACCCGAATATTTTCCCTTTTGAATCCATTATTTCCAGTCTTTCGTTTCCCATTCACTTTTACTGCATTATATCCGTCACATCACCAATCCCGGCGCTTCATGGCGGGCAAAAGTCCCTAACTTTGCCCTGTTCCAATGCCACCCCAATCAATCGATCCGCCTGATCTGCCATGAACAGCGGAATGTTCAGCACATCATTGTCCAGCTTCAAATTATCCAGAGAAAAACGAATACGGAGCTTAACCTTATCAGGGAACAGTTCTTTGAATTTCTTTAGGCTCTTACTGGTGGTATTGATCTCGGATTTCACCTCCGCAGGGAAGAGGTCGTTCTCCCGCTGAATGAGGAAATCCACCTCGTAAGGCGGGTTGTTCTGGCTCCAATAACGGGGCGTGACTTCAAACTGAGTAATCAAGGTCTGCAACACAAAGTTTTCGGTCAATGCGCCTTTGAATTCAGTAAATAGTCGGTTACCTTCGCCAAAGGCCGTGGGAGCCAGCTGTGCCAGACGGCGGAGCAGTCCCACATCCACCAGATAAATCTTGAAAGCAGACAAGTCATCGTAGGCTGTAATCTGCAGGCCGGGAGCAGAGCTGCGATAGACCTTATGCACCAGACGGGCATCCACCAGCCATCGCAAGCATCAAATTTTGCAGAATCCGATCTACGTCCTTTGTTGTTTCAAAAAATTGTTTGTATTCTTCGTTTTCGTCAAAGTTAAAATAGGCTGTATTTTCATAACAGCGCCTGCCAAACTCTTTCAGAATCCAAGTTTTACCCACCTGACGCACCCCCTTCAAGATTAAAGGCTTACGATAGGGAGAATTCTTCCAATCCAGCAGCTTTTTTAAGATAAATCGTTCCATAGAGTCACTCCTCACATTTTTATTGGAGTTTTAGTGTTTAAAAATCACACTTTTATATATATAATGCTTAAAGTTCTCACGTTTTCCAGCATTTATCCTACCAAATATTCCTCCAGCTGCTCCTTGTCTTCTTCTCCGCAGACCAGCTCGCTCTGCCCGATCACCTCCGGCTGTCCACAAGCAGCCATTTAATTCAGGAACTTTATGTCTAGAAAGTTTTAGAAAACTATATGTTTGAAAAACCTTTCGGAGCGGGTGAACGAGCTGTCCGGGTGACTTTGGAAGAAGAGTAGAAAAACTTAAGGCTCCGGGTATGTCCCTTAGGGCTGCCGGTGGAATTGTCTGAGGCGAAGCCGAGCTGTCCTCCGGCAGTCCTTGCTTTTCGGACATGGCCGGAACCTTTCAGTTTTTCTATCTTCTGGAACGGAATCCCGACAGTCCTTCATCCGCTCTGAATACGTTTGTTTTTTGCAATTAGATTTTCGGATTCTGCAAAATGAACTCCCTGAATTAAATGTCTGAATTTCGCAAAATCAATGTTTTTTCAATCTTTTATGATATCATAGAGTCAGTATAAAACAGGGACTCTCCCTTACAAACATGTTTTCGCGGGATTCTCCTGCGGATACATTGATCGGAGGTACACGGATGCGAGTTCTGCTCATAGAGGATGAAAAAAGAATGTCAGACGCTCTCCGCGAGATCTTACAGCTTGAAAAATACGATGTAGACCAATGCGCGGACGGACTGGAGGGACTGGACGCCATAGAAAGCGATGTCTATGACCTTGTGATACTCGACGTCATGCTCCCCGGCATGAACGGTTTCGACATCGCAAGAAGAGCACGAAAAAAAGGAATAAAAACCCCCATGCTCATGCTGACGGCAAAGAGCGATCTGGACGACAAGGTCACGGGTCTGGACTGTGGGGCGGACGACTATCTTACGAAACCATTTATGACAAAGGAGCTGCTGGCGAGGCTGCGCGCTCTGGCAAGGCGCAATATCAACACGCCCGACGGCACACTCCGCTTCGGGGATATCACGCTGAACACAGATTCATGTACTCTTTCCTGCCGCGAGAACAACGTGCGCCTAAGCGATAAAGAATACCATATCCTTGAGTACCTGATTGCCAATCAGGGACAGATCCTCACGCGGGAACAACTGGCACTCAAGATATGGGGTTATGACAACAACTCCGAATATAACAACGTAGAAGTATATATGTCCTTCACCCGCAAAAAGCTGGCGTTTGTAAAGGCAAAGACCGAGATAAAGGCCGTGCGCGGAATCGGCTATGAACTGAGGTATGACAATGTTTAAACGATCAAAGCGAAAGATCGTGGCTGCGATCTTATCCGTACTTGTGCTTCTGCTCGCGGGGACGCTCTGCGTCATCTACGCGGCGAGCTACATCGATATGACCAATGAAAATCAGGAAATGCTCCGGCAGTATGTCCAGTCCTATACTCTTCCCGGCAGCGACGTGGCAGACAGCTCCGGGCCGGGTAGTCCCGAGGCGAACAGTTTCGATCAGGGTAGTCCCGAGGCGGACAGTTTCGATCCGGGCAGTCCCGGGGCAGGCAGTTCTGGCACAGGCAGTTTCGAAACGATCGATCCCGGGACAGGGAGCTTCAACGTGCTCAAGCCGCATGAGGATCCGAACAATCCAAAAGACAAGCCGCCCATGCTGGAGCTGTCCACCTTTTATTCCGTTGCGCTCACAGAAGATGGCGAAGTGCTGAAGGCTGACACTGCCGACATCTCCACATTTACAGAGGAAGAGCTTTCCGCCCTTGCCCTTGAAATTGTTGAGAGTGGGAAGAGCAGCAGTGTGCGCAGCAATCTCGCTTACCGAATGGAGCAAAAGGATGGGTATATCCTCGTCGCTTTTCTTGACAACACGGTCGTTCTTGAAAGCGCGGGTACTTTATTCAACTATACCCTTATCTTCGGCAGCGTGACTCTGGTGCTCATGTTCTTTCTCGCGCGCTGTCTGGCGGAACGGATCGTCGCCCCGCTGGAAGAAAGCTATAAAAAACAAAAGCAGTTCATATCCGATGCCGGGCATGAGCTGAAGACTCCCGCCGCAGTCATAAACGCCAATCTGGACCTGCTTTCACGCCAGATTGGGCCGAATCAGTGGCTCTCCAATATCCAGTATGAAAACGAGCGGATGTCTGATCTCATTATTCAGCTTTTAGATCTTGCCCGCACGGAAAATGCAGCACCTTCCATGGAAGATCTGGACTTTAGCCGCCTCGCCTTAGGCGAGTCACTCCCCCTTGAGACAGTGGCTTATGAAAAAGGACTGTCTTTAAAAACTGAGATTGAGGATGACATCCGCGTCAGCGGGAACAGCGTCCAGCTTAAACAGCTCACCTCCATCCTCATTGACAATGCCCTGCGCCATAGCACAGCGGGTTCAGAAATCCTTCTTTCATTAAAAAAAGAAAAGCATCACGCCGTCCTCTCGGTAACGAATGACGGGGAGCCGCTCACACTGGAACAACGCCGCCATGTGTTTGATCGCTTTTATCGGACGGATGAGGCAAGGAGCGGGGCGGACAAGCATTACGGTCTGGGACTCGCTATCGCAAAAGCAGTGGTTACGGCGCACAAAGGCTCCATCACCGTGCGCTGCGCGGAAGGGAAGATCATATTTACGGCAAAGCTGCCTCTTGTAAAGTAAAACTTTTATTTTTCTTCAATTTAACTTCAATCTTCTTTATGTACACTGGGTACGCACTTTAATACAGGAGGAATTTTTATGGCATTTCAGACTGTTTTTGAACGATATGAACTAAAATACCTGCTGACAGCGACTCAAAAGCAAAAAGTCCTGTCAGCGATGAAGCCGCACATGGAACCTGATCAATACGGTCGCACAACAATCCGCAATATTTATTTTGACACAGACAGCTACCGTCTGATCCGCCGCTCCATCGACAAACCTGCGTACAAAGAAAAGCTGCGGATACGAAGCTACGAAAAAGCTTCTCCCGGGAGCATGGTCTTTGTCGAATTAAAAAAGAAATATAAACATGTGGTATACAAACGCCGCATCAATCTGGCAGAACATGAAGCGATGGCGTGGATGCAGGGAAAGCGCGGCTGCCATGGGAATGTGCAGATCTCCGAGGAAGTGGATTATTTCCTCAGGTACTACGGCTCTCTCCGCCCCACAGTCTTCCTCTCCTACGAAAGAGAGGCATATTACGCAAAGGATGATTCTGACTTCCGCGTCACTTTTGACGATACCATCCTATGCCGGCAGAACGATCTCTCACTGGAATCCGACGTGTACGGCACTCCCCTGCTGCCGGAGGGGACAACGCTGATGGAGATCAAATGCTCAGGCGGCATCCCTCTGTGGATGGCTCATGTTTTGTCGGAAGAGCATATTTATAAAACATCCTTTTCAAAATACGGAACCGCTTACCAGACAATGATCTATCCAAAGCTTATTCAGGAGGAAGTACAGCATGCTTGATACAATGTTTCAAGGATTATTTGACACACAGCTCACCACCGTCATCCCGGTGACGGATTTTCTGCTCTGCCTCGGCTTTTCCCTCGCACTTGGTCTTATCATGGCACTGACCTATATGTACCGCGCCCGCTATACGAAAAGCTTTGTAGTGACACTGGCGCTTCTGCCAGCAGTCGTCTGCGTGGTCATCATGATGGTCAACGGAAATGTGGGAGCAGGCGTTGCCGTGGCGGGCGCCTTCAGCCTCGTCCGTTTCCGCTCCGTCCCCGGCACGGCGAAAGAGATATGCACCCTCTTTCTGGGGATGGGCGCAGGACTAATCACAGGTATGGGATACCTCGGATTCGCCACACTCTTCACGTTGATCATGTGCGCGGTATTCCTGATCTACAACAGACTGGATCTGGGAGAAAAGAAAAACGCCGCGTCCTATAAGACATTTACTATCACTATCCCCGAAGATCTGGACTACACTGGTGTATTTGACGGGATATTCCGCAAATATACCACCTCCCATGAGCTTGTTCTTGTTAAAACGACCAACATGGGGAGTATGTTCCGCCTTACATATCATGTGACACTCCTTGATCCCGCAAAAGAGAAGGAGATGATCGACAAGCTTCGCTGCCGCAACGGCAACCTTGAGATCGCTGTCTCAAGACAGGAGACGGCCGTAGCGGAGCTTTAATCCAAAGCACCTTAAAAACTGCGCTGCCGACAGTCATCGTACAGGCAGGCGCAGCGCTGGCACAACTTTCAGCCTATATCTTATGATTGTAGTAGAAGGGAGTATTTTTTTATGAAGAAATATGTTCGTATGGCCGCTGTCCTTTTCTGCGCCGCCCCGCTTCTGTGCGTGGCTCTGACCGGATGCGGCGCTATTTTTGATATAACGGACGGCCTGACAGAAACAGACACGGCCAACGGCTTTGACAGCGGGACAGATGCCTCTGCCGGGACAGAGGCATCTCAGGCGGCGGACTTCGCACAGTCGGATGGTGATATGTTCACGGATCGGGATTTCCGCACGGAATATGACGATGAAGAAAGTATCCATATCACATTAAACGGAGATTCCGCGAGCGCTGATTCAGACAGTGTGCAAATATCAGGCTCCACTGTCACGCTCACCGAGGAAGCGGCCTATGTTATCTCCGGTACGCTGGACGACGGCATGGTCGTCGTGGACGCTGATGACACCGCGAAGCTCCAGCTCGTTTTCGACGGGGTCAATATCAACAGCAGGACCAGCGCACCACTCTACATTCTTGAGGCGGACAAAGTATTCGTCACTTTAAAGGATGGCAGTGAAAACACCCTCTCCAACGGCGGTACATTCAGTGCCATTGATGAAAATAATATTGATTCTGTTATCTTTTCCAAGCAGGATCTTACTCTCAACGGGGGCGGGGCACTTACCGTAGTTTCCCCTGCCGGACACGGCATCGTCTGCAAGGATGATCTTGTCATCACGGGCGGCACTTACACCGTCACATCCTCCTCCCATGCGCTGGATGCCAACGACAGCGTAAGGATCACCGGTGAGACGGCGCTGACAGCAAACGCCGGAAAAGACGGCATCCATTCTGAAAATAACGACGATACTTCCCTTGGATTTGTCTATATTTCCGGCGGTACATTGGATATCACATCCGAAGGAGACGGGATCAGCGCTGGCGCTTACATGCAGATCGAAGGCGGAGCTTACCAGATACTTGCAGGCGGCGGCAGTGAGAACGGCGCAAATGAGTCCTCGGAGAACTGGGGCGCTTTCGGCGGCGGCACGGGCAGCAATCCCGGCAGCATGGACAGAGGCACGGGCAGCAATCCCGGCAGCATGGGCGACGGCACGGGCAGCAATCCCGGCAGCATGGACAGCGGTACGGGCGCCGATCCGGGTAATATGACCATGGAGTCCGCCGGGGACAGCGAGAGCAGTATTCCCCAGAATGTATCAGATACAACTGCCGCCGATACGGCTTCTGAGGACAGCAGTACCAGCATGAAAGGTATCAAGGCTTCCGGCAGTATGCTCATAGCGGACGGCTCTTTTACGATTGACTCCGCAGATGATTCGGTACACTCCAATACATCCATCACCGTGAACGGCGGCAGCTTCCAAATCGCCTCCGGCGACGATGCCTTCCACGCAGACGAGGCTCTCACCGTGACCTCCGGCACGATTAACATCAGCGGATGTTATGAAGGACTGGAGGCCCTTGATCTTAGCATCGAAGGCGGAGACATCACCCTCATTGCCACTGACGATGGTCTGAATGCCGCGGGCGGCACGGACTCAAGCGGTACGGAAGGCGGCAGGGACGGCATGTTCGGAAATATGTGGGACGGCAATCCGGGCGCGGGCAGTACGGGCGGCAATCCGGGCGCGGGTGCCACGGCCGGATCACCCAGCGGCATGAGTTCTTCAAACGGCAGCATAACCATCTCTGGCGGGACACTGGATATCACCGCGTCAGGCGACGGCATCGACGCCAACGGCTCTGTTGAGATCACCGGCGGATATATTGTGGTCACCGGGCCGACGCAGGGCGATACATCAACGCTTGACTACGATACAACAGCCACCATCTCCGGCGGGACATTCATCGGAAGCGGCGGCGCCGGAATGGCACAGACCTTCAGCGATTCCGGGCAGGGCGTACTCTCTGTCAGCGTGGGGGAACAGTCCGCCGGAACAGCAGTCACTATTCAGGATAAAGACGGCAATAACATTGTCTCTTTTGAACCGGAAATGTCCTTTGCTGTGGTGATCGTAAGCAGTCCGGAGATCGAGTCCGGCGAGACATATACACTCACTGTGGGCGGCCAGACCGGGGATATTGCGGCTGAGTAGAAGTATAATACCATTATCGCGGACACAAAAAATGTGGGCGGATCACTTGATTCGCTCACATACATCTGAATTTCGATTACTGTCATCAATTACCCTATACATTCCGTTTTCTTCTGTCGCTTCGTATATTTTCCCGTCGGTCAGGGAATCAACGCCAAACGACTCGCCTGTGACCCTTAAAATAATATATTGTAATATATTTTCATTTATAGTAATATACTTGTGTAGAGAGAACCATATCGATTATGGTTGAAAGGCACTCATGCAAGTATTTGTATGGGTGCTTTTTACTTAACAAAATAATGTAACAACAAAACCCGCCCCGATGTACCAACACCGGAGCGGACATAGGAGCATATCCCAAAGGACATACAATAGTTTATCACACGGAATAATATATCATCTTCGTGGCGGCCTTACAATCCAGAACATTTGTACTGGCTGTTATTAATTACCTAAAAAGAGCGTTAAGAACAGCCTCTCTTGTGTGCTAAAACACATTATCATCTGGGTAGTGCGTCATGATATCCTCGATTTTACATTCTAAAACATTGCATAACTTATCTATGGTATTAACTTCCACATTTTTATTATTTTTTAATCTGTTTAGTTGGGAGCGGTTCACATTATAGCGCGTATATAAATCATACTGGCTAACGCCTTTTGATTTCATTGTTTCCCACAGCTTATCATACTTTATCATTTTGCGCTTTCCACTTCATCAAATTTCCCATTGCTATGTATTTATTATTAGCGTAAAATAAAGGCAATAATAGTGTTCGTATACGAATACTACAAAAGGTGATAAAATGAAAAAAGACTTTTCGTTTTGTTATGAAACATTTTCTGAATCTGTATATCAATATAACATTATCGACAATCCCGAAAAGTTCAAACTGACAATTTATGATTAAGTGGTACGCTCTGTAAATTAAATTTATGAATATGAACTCATTTTGTCATCTCACTAAATGACCGGGCGCACGACAAAACTGCCGTGCGCCCGGATCGTTAATCTTATTTAATACGTTTGCTTCTGCCCTTAAATTCTGGTGGACCTTCATGTTTTATGATTATTAAGGATATTCTTTTTTATTACATTCTTCTTGTATCTTTTTAGATAATCGTTCCCTCCTTTGTTCTTCTTCCTCTCTTGTGAATTCAGGCAAGATCACGCCAGAAATTTCTTCTTTGATTTCTGCCATATATTTTTCTGCGTAATTCGAATATTTTTCAAACATCCTGCAAAAAGTTTCATTAGCATCTATTTCAACCAGCAGTTCCGCAAGTCGTTTAAACATTTTGTAATCCATTGGACGTATGTTAAGGAGTGCATCAAACTCCTTTCTGTTGGTGTATATACAGATTTTTACAAAATCGTCAAAACCTTTTCTTTGCCCATCTTCTATTATTTGATCAGTTCTATCACTCATTTGTATCACCTCCATGTTTCAAAGTTTACTTTATTGTGGATATATCCACAATATGTATTTTTACATTTTCTGGGTACGATACTACTAGAAATGTGAAAGGTGGTGATTGCAATGATTGATTATTCCCCATTATGGCAGACAATGCAAAAGAAAAATTACAGTCAATATAAATTGTTGCAATCAGGCATAGATAATAAAACTTTAGATTCACTTAAGAAAAATAAGAATATTACTCTGCTTACAGTTGAAAAGTTATGTCAGATTTTAGACTGTACACCCAATGATATCGTAGTCTTTACTAAAAGCTCTTAGGAAGTTGAAACACTTTGCATTTCATATTCCTTTTTATTTATCGTAAATCCTTTTAATGGTCATTGAATAGATCACATATATCCAACTCTTTTCCCCTTT
>DWYT01000064.1 GCA_019118545.1 Candidatus Mediterraneibacter merdavium
AATACCGTGCAGTATATGATCGACGATATGAAAGATGAGATCGACGCGCAGAAAGAGCTATTGAGTCAGAAGGATGCCAAGATAGATGTGCAGGAGAAACTGCTGAGCCAAAAAGATGATACGATCGATGAGCAGAAAGAACTCTTAAGCCAAAAGGAGAATGAGATCGAAGACTTGAAACGTCAGCTCGCGCAGTTACAGGCAGAAAAACCATAAAAAGGGGTTTGTCAAGTGAAAAAAGAGAAAGCGCCTTGTGGGAATAACCCGCAGGGCGCAATGTTTACTTAGTATCGGTCTTTTTTCTGCTTTGCCAATGGCAAATCTGCATTTACAGCTTGATATTCTTGAAGAGATCACCGAGATTTGTCCCGATATTCTCGCTCTTTGGGAGGTCAACCTTTTCCACGGGTTTTTCTTTTGCTTCCTCAAGCGCTTTCATGCTCAGGCTTACCTTTCCTTCTTTAATGCCAATGACTTTGACAGTCACTTTATCGCCGACGTTCAGCACGTCAGACGGCATCTTTACCCGCTTCTGTGAGATCTGTGATACATGCACCAGACCGGACAGACCGTTCTCCAGCTTGACGAACGCGCCGTAATTTTGCAGTGTCTCGACTGTTCCCTCCAGAACCGTACCCACCTTTAGGTTTGCGATCTGTTCTTCACGTGCTTTTTTCTCCTTTTCTTTGAGGATCTCGCGCGCGGAGAGCACAAGGCGGTTGTTCGCCTGATCCACATCGATGACCTGAACCTCGATATCCTTGAGCAGATAAGTCTCAAGATCTTCAATATAGGAGAGGGAGAGCTTGGAGGCGGGAACAAATCCTCTTAAGCCTTCGATCATGACGATAACGCCGCCGTTTACAACACCCTCTACTTTGACGGGGAGAACAGTCTTTTTTTCCATATATTCTGTGACCCTGTTCCACGGGTTTGCGTCGTCAAAATGATCTTCATAGTCAGCCATTGTCTCTGTTGGTTCGGACTGCACGGATTCGGCAGTCTCTGTAGCTTCTACAGTTTCAGCAGCACCGGGAGTCTCATTTGTCTCAATTGCGTTTTTCATTTCTTCGCTCATTGTACAGCACCTCTACTTACTTAGTATTTTCAATGCACATAGTATATCACACATAGATAGGAAAAAACAACAGCCACTAAGAAGAGTTTACGGCGGTTCCTTTCAGAAGTTCCTTTCAGAACATCTGAGGGAATATGGAATATGTTTTCATTTCCCTTGACAACTTCCATGGCATTTTGCACAATAAAGGTATCAGGAACAGGCTGGAAGCATGGCTTACGGTTCTTCAGACAGTCTGAATACAGACGCCTGAAGCGGGAGGAGAAAAATATATGGGTAAAGAGAAACAAAGAAAAGTATATGTCGTGGGACACAAGAACCCGGATACGGATTCAATCTGTTCCGCGATTGTTTATGCGGCGCTTAAGACGAAGCTGACAGGGCGGACGTATGAGCCGCGCCGGGCGGGACAGCTTAATGAAGAGACGCAGTATGTACTGGAACGCTTCGGGGTGAAGGTTCCCAAGTTCTTATCAGATCTGAAAGAACAGATAAAGGATGTGGAACTCAAGGAGGTAGAAGGTGTAAAGAGCAGCCTGTCCATCCGTACCGCATGGGAGAAAATGAAAGAATCCAATATCCACACCCTTCCGGTGACGAGAGACGGAAAGCTTGAAGGAGTTATCACCATCGGAGATATCGCAAAGACGTACATGGATGTTTACGACAGCACGATCCTGTCTAAAGCAAGGACGCAGTACCGCAATATCGCCCGCGCCGTGGAGGGCGAGATCCTAGCAGGGAATGAACATAGCTATTTACTAAAAGGAAAGGTCGCCATCGCCGCTTCCAGCAAGATACTGATGTCGGATTTTATCAATAAAAATGATCTGGTTATCATGGGTGACCGCAAGGACGCGCAGCAGTGCGCCGTGGATAAAGAAGCAAGCTGCATGGTCGTATGCCAGAACGCGCCTGTATCCGATGACATCATCCGTCAGGCGCAGGAGAAGCAGATCGTAATCATCCGCACACCTCACGATACGTTTACCGCAGCGCAGCACATCAATCAGAGCATCCCGGTCAAATACTTTATGACTAAGACGAATCTGGTCACCTTCCAGAAGAGGGATTATGTAGACGAAGTGCAGGAAGTGATGGCAAAGAAGCGGTTCCGTGATTTCCCCATCGTGGACGGCAAGGGAAGGTTCGTGGGACTGATCTCAAGAAGGCGTCTCCTGAATGTAAAGAAGAAACAGGTTGTCCTTGTAGACCATAATGAGAGAAGTCAGGCTGTGGACGGCATCGAGGAGGCGGACGTGCTGGAGATCATTGACCACCACAGGCTGGGGCAGAGCATTGAGACGATGGGACCGGTATTTTTCCGCAATCAGCCTGTAGGATGTACGGCGACCATTGTATACCAGATCTATCAGGAGGAATGTATTCTGGTGGAGAAGACACATGCGGCGCTTCTGTGCGCGGCGATTATTTCCGATACATTGATGTTCCGTTCGCCCACCTGTACGCCGCTGGATGAACAGTCCGCGCGGGCGTTGGCAAAGATCGCGGAGGTGGATATCGAGGCGCTGGCACAGGAGATGTTCAACGCGGGCAGCAACTTAAAAGGAAAGAGCGCCGAGGAGATATGTTTCCTTGATTTTAAACAGTTTACGGTGAATGATACAGTATTTGGCGTCGGACAGGTTAATTCGATGAATGAGAACGAATTAAAGGAGATCCGGGAGACCGTAGAACCTCACCTTGAGAAAGCGCGGCGCAGCCACGGACTGAATATGATCTTCTTTATGCTGACGAATATCATCACAGAGTCGTCAGAGCTGCTCTGCTGCGGGCCGGAGGCAAGGGAGAAGATATTGAACGCTTATGACCTGCCGGAGGATACGCAGCGGATCATGCTCAAAGGCGTCGTATCGAGGAAAAAGCAGCTTGTCCCGACACTGGTGGCAAGCCTGCAGCAATAGAAACAGGAGATGAGAAGATGGGAAAGCAGATCTGGAAACCGGGAAATATGGTCTATCCGCTTCCTGCCGTTATGGTGAGTACGGCAGATAAGAAAGGAAATACAAATATCCTGACCATCGCGTGGACAGGAACCGTGTGCACAAATCCTGCCATGGTCTATATCTCTGTGCGCCCGGAACGTTATTCCTACCATATGATAAAAGAAAGCGGCGAGTTTGTCATCAACCTGACCACGGAGGAGCTTATACGCGCCACGGACTTCTGCGGTGTGCGCTCGGGAAAGGACATGGATAAATGGAAGGAGTGCCGTCTGACAGAAGGAAGGGCAGTATCACTTGAATATGCGCCGGTTATTGAACAATCCCCGGTCAATATCGAGTGCAAAGTGAAAAGCGTTCAGGAGCTGGGAAGCCACCATATGTTTCTTGCAGAGGTGACCGCAGTTCAGGCGGATGAGAAGTATATGGATGAAAATGGAAAATTTGAGCTTAATAAAACCGGACTTCTGGCGTATTCCCACGGAGAATATCTTGGGTTGGGGAAGCGGCTGGGGACATTCGGCTACAGTGTGCGGAAGAAGCCTGCGGGCAAAAAGAAAAAGGGCGGAAGGGCAGGAAGAGATGAATAAAGAGGACTTATTTGGAAAAGAATAGAAAGAAACTGTTTGTGAATAAGTCATGGAAACTCTTTTGCCCAATACCTGAACCGGGGCAGGAGGCTCCGTGGGAAAGGACGGAAAGGACTATGGATTATTTAGAGATTGAAAAAGTGATCGGACGGGAGATCATCGACTCGAGAGGAAACCCGACGGTTGAGGCCGAGGTACATCTTGCGGATGGGACGATCGGGAGAGGGGCAGCTCCCAGCGGCGCTTCCACCGGAGAGTTTGAGGCTCTGGAGTTAAGAGACAACGAGAAAGACAGATTCGGAGGCAAAGGGGTCTCCAAAGCGGTGGACAATATCAACACCGTGATCGATCATGCGCTCCACGGGATGGACTCAAGCAATATTTACGCGGTAGATCAGGCAATGCTTAAGGCGGACGGCACAAAGGATAAATCAAAGCTTGGAGCCAACGCAATCCTCGCGGTATCCATCGCCTGCGCAAAAGCGGCGGCAGCTTCCCTTGATATCCCGCTGTACCGTTTTCTGGGCGGTGTAAACGCTAACCGTCTGCCCGTGCCTATGATGAATATATTAAACGGCGGAGCGCATGCGGCAAACACAGTGGATGTGCAGGAATTTATGATCATGCCCGCAGGCGCGAAAAGCTTCAAAGAAGGTTTAAGATGGTGCACGGAAGTATTCCATGCTCTGGCATCGCTGCTTAAATCAAAAGGACTTGCCACTTCCGTCGGCGATGAGGGCGGCTTCGCGCCGGATCTTGGGAGCGATGAGGAAGCCATCGAATACCTTCTTGAGGCGGTAAAGCAGGCTGGGTATGAGCCGGGGAAGGATTTCGTGCTTGCCATGGACGCCGCATCAAGTGAGTGGAAGAGCGGTACAAAAGGAGAGTACGTGCTCCCCAAGTGCGGGAAAAAGTTTACGTCCGCAGAACTGGTGGCGCACTGGAAAACCCTGTGTGAGAAATACCCCATCTATTCCATTGAGGACGGGTTGGATGAGGAGGACTGGGAAGGCTGGCAGATGATGACAAAAGAGCTTGGAGATAAAGTCCAGCTTGTGGGCGACGATCTGTTTGTCACAAATACAGAGCGTCTTCAAAAAGGAATCAGCATGGGATGCGGCAACTCCATCCTGATTAAACTGAACCAGATCGGCTCTGTGTCCGAGACCTTAGAGGCGATCAAGATGGCACACAAAGCCGGATACACGGCGGTGACTTCCCACCGTTCCGGGGAGACAGAGGATACGACAATCGCAGACCTTGCAGTAGCGCTCAATACATGCCAGATCAAGACAGGCGCGCCGAGCCGGAGCGAGCGTGTGGCGAAGTACAACCAGCTTCTGAGAATTGAGGAAGAGCTGGGAGCAGCCGCAGTCTATCCCGGGTTCGGAGCATTTAATGTAAAAAGTTTTTGACACCCTGATCAGTGTGGAAAAGTTCCCGAATAAATCTGTGACAGACAGTCCCACAGCTCCAGAAAAGGAGTTTTGTCTGCACTCTGAAAGCAGCTTCGTAAAGAGGCTGCTTTTTTATGTGTTTTCTCCCCTGTGTCTTTCTCAAAGTGACGTACCGTTTGAGAAAAATCGGGAAGTTAAATAAATAAGGCGTTAAATAGACGATTTTCATCAAAATTAATATTGACAGATAAACAGGGGGGGGGGGGTAC
>DWYT01000065.1 GCA_019118545.1 Candidatus Mediterraneibacter merdavium
ATTTCCATTTATCCGTATTATTAATGAAGGGAAAGATAAAGGATGAAGAAGAGACAGGTAAAAAAGTATCTCGGTGCGCTTCTCTTGAGCGGTGCTCTGTTCTGCACTTCTCTACAGACTGTTTACGCAGAAGAGGTACAGACGGGGACGGAATCGGTAACGGGAACAGATACTGCCGCTGACGGCGGGGAATCCCAGTCGGGCATCGTACCGGAGCCTCTGGCAGAGAGCGGTACAGATACGGTGTCGGGAGAGACAACAGAAGTAAATGCTCCGCGCATAACACAGGATGTAATTGAGTGGAATGGCGGCTCGCTGGAGATCCCGGTTGATCTCGGGGATTATACGGCGGATGAACTTGATGTAAAATTGATAGAGGAATATAACGGTGTTGAGTCAACTCATTACTTACCTTTGAGAGATACAGCAGCAATATGGTATTTTTTTTATTATAATGATGCAAAAGACTCCGATTGGTATTGTAAGGCTGGAGATTATACGGGTACAATTATTTTTGAGTCAAATCGAAATGAAGAGTGGCGTTATAATCTAACCATTCATGTTCCGTATGACAGCGTGAAATGGCAGGTCGAAAAAGTGACGCAGAAATTTGACGGAAGTCAGGATGTTGTATTTGAATTTAAAAATGGTACTAATCTCTTTGAGATTAAAGAAGTCAAGAAACTAATCATATTTACGGGTATGGGTACAGAAGGAGATCCTAGATATATTGTTCCTGATATGACGGAAGGCTTTACCTGTGATATGGAGGCAGGAACACTGACCATCGACAAAGATGCCTTTAAAACCCTTCTTGCTTCGGGAAAGAGTTATGATGGCGGAACACTGCCGGATGATATTGCGATCAATGCGTGGTCAGTAAGTATGGACGGGAACGAGTTCTATTTTAATCACATCCCTACGGGCGAAGGGAGCATAACTACTACGGCGTGGCATCTTGATGTATCCGATCTTGACCTGACGGCAGTTGAAGAAGGAGATACACAGGGAGTAACCACTGTGTTTGACAGCGGGACGGGGAATGGACTTTCAGTTTCCGGCACGGACGCAGACGCAATCAGCAAGAGTGCGCTCTCTTACATCCAGAATAATTATGCTGAACAGCTTGCGGCGCTGGGAGATAATTATACAGTGTCGTCAAGGATTGTCCTTTCAGAGCAGACAGCCAATGATCTGGCATCTGATGTGAAAGAGGCATTTTCTTCCTGTGCGCCGGATGCGACAGTCGGGAAATACTATGACATCTCTGTTCAGGCGGACGTATTGCAGGACGGGAACGTAGTGGAAGGACTGGGAAGTCTGACAGTCCCGGCGCTTGATTCGGAGATTCAGTTAAATGTGAATATCCCGGCAGATTTAAAGAAAGATGGGCGCAGTTTTATGATGCTTCATTATCACAATGGGCAGGGAACGGTTCTGGAATCTTCTGTAACCAATGACACGATTACATTTAAGACAAGCGCGTTTTCACCGTATGCCATTGCGTACAAAGATGCTGTCAGCACAACTCAGAGCAATTCTGCGGCTCAGAACACTTCTGTGAAAAATACGCAGAGTACCGCTCCGAAAAATACGCAGAGCACTGTTCCGAAGACAGGAGACGAAGTGTCAGGGATGCTTCCCGCAGCCGCCGCAGTGATCAGCCTTTGCGTTTTGGCGGCAGTCGTATATATGCGGAAGAGAAATTGCAGATAAGAGTAAGAGAAGATCAACACTAATTTAAAAATATCAGGCAGGAATGAGGATGTCGAATCCCTTGTTCCTGCCTGTTTCTCTGTTTCCAGAAGATTGAGTCCAGAAGATTGAGTCCAGAAGATTGCTTTAAAAACGATGGAGTGTGGGCGGTATATATGGTATAATGTCGGCAGACATTATACCTGCGCCGGTTTGCAGCCGACCAAAGGGCGGCAATCCGCTGCAAACCGTGTGCATCCTGCGGGGAGTATCATGTCCGAAGGACATGATATAATGTCGGCAGACATTATACCTGCGCCGGATTGCGGCCGACCAAAGGGCGGCAATCCGCTGTTCTGGAGTATGACTGTTGGAGATGGGATAAGATATATGTTGTTACTTTTAAAAAATGATCCGTTGTTAAACATACGGGATAATGGAAGCTGTGAGATATTGGATTTTGACAGGCTTCCGTTTGCCCTTCGGAAAAAAGACGTTACATTCATCGACTTTATGGAGTGGGCGGCGAACCGCACACTTTCTATCGGGCGCAGCTATGCAAAGGAAATTTTAAATTCCATGCGTCTGTCCCAGAATAACCGTTATGCAGTGTGCAAGGCTTGCAGGGGACTGAGTCTTGAAGACTCCTATTGGATCAAGCAGGATGGGGACAGTAAGACGTGGGACGAGGTCAGCCTGTTCCAGAATCCGCTGTCGTTATTTATTACAGAGATTTCCCTGTCGGGAAAGAATATACACTACCGGACGGAAGGCGGAGAGCGCGGGAATATCCACACTCCTGAGCTGACAACGCTGGGTGCCAGCGCCAAGGGGTGGATACGCGGGGAGGGCGGGTTATGTCTCCATAAAGTTGGCAAATACGAAATCCCCGCCGATGAAATCCTGTCCGCGCTTCATATTCCCCATATCCATTATGCGGTATCACAGGCAGCAGAGATTGATTGTTATCTGACAGAGGAGAGAAAGCAATGGATAGAGGGCGTGGGCGAGGTGATTGTCAATTCCGGACTGTTTACAACAGAGGACACGGCTTTTGTCACCTTTGAGGAATTTCAATTATTTTGTGGAGCCTATGGGTTGAATGCTTTTCAGGAGGCCGCCCGAATGGACAGGGATTTCTACTTGAAAATGCAGGTTGCGGATTATATCTTAAATAATAATGACAGACATGAGCAGAACTGGGGATTCTTTATGGACAATGCCAGCGGTAAGATTACAGGCTTCTGTCCGCTTTTTGATCATGACCATGCTTTTGCGGGTCATGAGAATGTGATGTCCCAGACAACGGAAGAACCTGTTTTGCTCTATGACGCGGCGGCCGAGGCGCAGAAAGAGCTTAATCTGGATCTGAGCGCTCTGGACAATATGGAAAAGCCGAAGCTGCTTAGCAAGAAACAATGGGATGAGGTATTGGAGAGGAAAAAAAGACTGGAAAAGATAGGAGGATTCTATATATGAAACTAATGATTGCATCGGATATTCATGGCTCTGCGCTGTACTGCTCCCGTATGCTGGAGGCATTTGACAGGGAGGGGGCGGACTGCCTTCTTCTGCTGGGGGACATCCTTTATCACGGCCCCCGCAATGATCTCCCGGAGGGATACGCCCCTAAGGAAGTGATCAGTATGCTTAATGAGAGGAAGGAGGATCTGCTCTGTGTGCGGGGCAACTGTGACAGTGAGGTAGACCAGATGGTGCTGGAATTTCCCATTATGGCGGAGTACTGTCTGTTGGTGCTTCCCTGTGGAAATGGAAAGGATACGGTCACGGTGTTTTCCACTCACGGACATGAATACAACACGTATCATCTGCCGCCTCTTAAAGGCGGGGACGTCCTTCTGCACGGGCACACACACATCCCGGCGAGCGAGGACATTTTGTGTTTTGACGGCAGGAAGTACCAATATCTGAATCCGGGGTCAGTCTCCATCCCTAAGGAAGGATCAGCGCACAGCTATATGGTCTTTGAGGATGGGAAATTTACATGGAAAAACCTTGAGGGGGAGGAGTATATGACATGGACGACAGATTCGCGCTCCTGATCGACGCGGACAATGTATCCGCAAAATATATCAAGCCTATACTGGATGAGCTGTCCAAGTACGGGAATGTAACGTACAAGAGGATTTACGGGGACTGGACAAAGACGAACAACGCGAGCTGGAAGGAGGAACTGCTGCAGAACTCCATCACACCGATCCAGCAGTTCAGCTATACCCACGGGAAGAACGCCACGGACTCCGCTATGATTATCGACGCCATGGACATGCTCTACAGCAGTCAGCTTGAGGGTTTCTGCCTTGTGTCCAGCGACAGTGATTTTACCAAGCTGGCCAGCCGCTTAAGAGAGAGTGGTAAGATTGTCATTGGAATGGGTGAGGATAAGACGCCCTCCCCGTTTAGAAAGGCGTGTGACATTTTTACAGTGCTGGAGCTTCTTCTCGAGGACAGCACCATGGACAAGGACGAGAAGGAAGGGAAGAATACAGCGCCCCAGAACCACGGGAAGCAGCAGAAGAAGGTGAGCGCTGTGTCCAAGGAAAAGATCGAGGAAGCGGTAGTCAAGATCATCACGGAGAATCAGAACGACGACCGGGAGACCGGACTCGGCGAGGTGGGAAGCCGTCTTGTCAAGCTGTACCCTGATTTTGACGTAAGGCAGTACGGCTACAGTCTTTTGTCAAAGTTCCTTGAGACGCTTCCAAAGCTGAAGCTGATTCAGGAGGGGACGAAGGTGTCTGTCGCTCTCTACGAGGATAAGAGTAAGAAAGAACACATTGAGGAATATATTCTCAGACAGATACAGAGCAACGGCAGATACGGCATTTCGCTGGGATCGCTGGGCAACCGCATCCGTATGCGCTTCGGGGATTTTAAAGTGAGAGATTACGGATTCTCCCAGTTCAAGCAGTACATCGAGAGCTTTCCTAATGTTGAGATCGTAGAGGACGGCGAGAGAACAAGAGCTGTATATATGAAGGACGAGTAGAAGGCGAAAAGAATTTATGGAAGAAATTTCGATACTATTGGAAGACATTTTAAATAGAGACCTTATCCGCATGGTCATCAGCGGGTCGAAAAAGAAAGAGGGCCTCCAGAAGGTGAAAGTGCGTCCCGTTGAGAAAAGGGGAAGCCTGCTTTTTCAGATCGAGTCTTTTACAAAGACACAGGCGTTCCATGAGAATCTTGACGCAGACGGGGCGCGGGAGCGGATACTTTCGTATATGGAGGACTTTCGTCAGCTTCAGGCGGAGACTGTGAACGAGACGGCTTCTGTTCTGGTCAGTAAGAAGGGAAAGGCCACGGTCAAAAGAAGGCGGAGGACACAGGCGGCTTGTCCGGCGGATCATTCCCATGACAGAAAAAAGCGCAGTATCATTGAGGAGGGAACAGTGGTTCCATTCTTGAGAGATTTAGGCGTGATGACGCAGGACGGCAGGATCGTGCGGACAAAAACAGATAAGTTTCGCCAGATCAACCGTTTTCTGGAATTTATCGAGGACATTCTCCCACAGCTTGACAAGGACAGAGAGCTTACGGTCATTGATTTCGGATGTGGGAAATCTTACCTGACCTTTGCCATGTATCATTATCTCCATGAACTCAAAGGCTATGATATACGGATCGTCGGGTTGGATCTGAAAGAGGAAGTAATCGCGCACTGTTCCGCTCTGGCAGAAACGTACGGCTATGACAAGCTGACCTTTTTAAAGGGGGACATCGCGGACTATGATGGGGCAGAGCGGGCGGATATGGTCGTTACCCTGCATGCCTGTGATACTGCCACGGACTATGCTCTGGCAAAGGCGGTCGGATGGGACGCAAAAGTGATTTTGTCGGTCCCGTGCTGTCAGCATGAACTGAACGGTCAGATGAGCGGACAGCGCAATGCCCGGCTGAACGGGCAGCAGAACGTGCAGATGGACGGGCAGGCAGAAACAGGACGCGGCGGGGACAGCGCGGAGTATCTTGCGCCGCTTATGGATTACGGACTTTTAAAGGAGCGTTTTGCCGCACTGGCGACAGACGGACTCCGCGCCAAGTATCTGGAAAGTATGGGATATGAGACGCAGGTATTGGAGTTTATAGATATGGAGCACACTCCGAAAAATATTCTGCTGCGCGCGGTGAAAAAGGGAAAGAAAGACGAGAAGGCATTGGAACAGATCAGAAAATGCGAACAGTTTCTGGGAGTGGCGCCTACTCTTGGCCGGATCATAAAAGGATCAGACAAACGATGAAACCGGCTGTGTGCGGCAAGAGGGGAACTTTGAGGCGGCATGTTAAGAAAGATAAAGGGGAGAACAGACTAGGATGAAAAGACGGCTTATCAAAGCAGGAGTGTTGGGCGCTGTATTTTTTATAGCGCTTGTGGTCGGCAGTCTTGTGATAAATAGAGGGACAGATGATAAGATCGTAGATATGGGGGCGCCATCAATCCCGAGGATATCGTTTCTTTACGGGGAACAGACGGTGAACCCGCTGTGCGGTTATGCCAGAGATATGGATATCACGACCATGCGTGATACGATCACCCTCTTGGGGCAGGATGGCGCTCTTTCCATGAAAATCGAAGGAGACGCCGGGCAGGTTCGGGACATCCGCTATGAGGTTTATTCGCTGGACGGAAAGGAAACGTACGCTGAGGGAAAAGCGGACGTATCAGAGAATGGAGACGCGGCAGTTCTGGCTCTGGGGAATGCTCTCACAGGGGCGCTTGAGGAAGGGGTGCTCAAAGTCATCCTTGATATGGAAAGCGGGGATACTGTCGGCTATTATACGAGAGTGATCCTGCCGGAGGAGCTGGTTGCCTCGGAGTGTCTTTCCTTTGCGCAGGATTTTCATGCAAAGGCTCTGGCTCAGGATAAATCGGCCGGACTGGAGAGCTACCTTGAGCCGGGAGATGCGAGCGATAATTCGACATACCAGACGGTGAATATCCACTCGGATATCACTCATATCCTGTGGGGAAATCTCTCGCCGCAGGTACTTGGAGACGTGGAGTGGCATATACAGGAGAGTAATTCTGTATACACGTCCATTCTGGCGAAATATCAGACTGCCTGCAAGGACGAAAATGGGGAGAGCGGCGTTTATAACGTCCGTGAATTTTTCCGTGTGCGTTCAGTGAAGGGGACGATCTATCTTCTGGATTATAACAGGAATATGGAGAAGGTGTTTGCGGGAAACGAACAGTCGCTGAGCCAGAGCGGCATCCTTTTAGGGATTGCTTCCGGGGATATTCAGTATAAGACGGACAAGGATGAGACAATGGTTGCGTTTGTGCAGGAGCGTGAGCTCTGGCTTTATGATACAAAGGCTTCTGAGTTTACACAGATATTCAGCTTTGCAGATCAGGAGGGCGCGGATGTGCGAAGCAGAAATGACAGGCACAATGTGCGTATCACGGGGGTGGATGACAAAGGAAATATCTCCTTTGTCGTGTGCGGCTATATGAACCGGGGCACTCATGAGGGGGAATCGGGCATTGGCGTCTATTATTTTAACAAGGAGGCCTCCCTTGTTACGGAGAAGGCATTTATTTCCAGTACGAGCGCTCCGGCCATAACGGAGGAAACTTTCGCGCAGATGGTGTACTATGCCCAAAGCAGGGATATACTTTATGCGCTTGTCGATGAAACGCTGTATGAGATCAACGTGGCAGATGATGAGCAGACAGTGCTTGCGGAAGGGATGGAAGAAAAAGACCATGTCCTCTCGGAGGATGGCAGTATGCTCGCATATAAGGTCACAGGAGAGGGTGATGGTGCGGCAGAGATACAAGTGCTGGATCTGGAGAGCGGCGAAGGATATACTGTGGCGGCAAAAGACGGGGAAGATGTGCGCCCGTTGGGATTTATAAGCGGGGACTTTATCTATGGGAAGATCAGGCCTGACGATAGAGGTCAGGATGTTTCCGGCAAAGAGATCGAACCCATGTATGAGGTGGAGATCCGCAATCCCCAGAATGAGGAAGAAGCAAATTATTCGTTTGCGGATCAGGGACTGTATACGACAGACATCTTGATCGAGGATAATCTGCTGACCCTGAACCGGGTTGAAAAGTCCGGGGATCGTTATCAGAGTGCGTCTCAGGAATATATCACCAATAACACAGGAAGAAAAGAAACAAAAGTAACGGTGGAGTCATACCGTACGGATGCAACGGGAAGGCAGATCCGCCTTACGCTGGCCGACGGAGTGGCGGATTTAGAACCCAAGACGGAAAAAGCAGGCTTTCTGGCGGAGGGAAAGACGCTCCAGCTCACGCTTGACAAAGGCGGTGAGGGCACACGCTTCTATGTATATGGCATGGGCGGATTTGCCGGGATGTACGACCATGCGGGCGACGCCGTGCAGGCGGCGGAGGCAGTGTCGGGAGTCGTGGTATCCTCAGACCAGATCTATGTGTGGGAGAGAGGAAACCGTGACCTGTCTTATTCTATAGATGCCGCGGCTTTTGCAAAAGAAGGGGAAGAAACTTCTCTGGAAGCATGCGAACGGTATATGCAGTCCTATGAAGCCCAGAAGATCAATCTGACAGGATGCACACTGGAGCAGGTGTTGTATGTGATCAATCAGGGGTGCCCGGCGACGGTGCTCCTATCGTCTGATCATGCCGTACTGCTGACCGGATATACGACGACGGATATCACCTATATTGATCCGGACACCGGGGCACAAAGCACGGTTGGGATGGGGACGATGCAGGAGATGGCAGCGGCGAGCGGGAATGTGTTTATAGGATATATCAAATAATATCTTTATGAGCGCGCTGTGTGGGAAAACAACATTCCCTTGTACCGGCTCAGCGCTGTATGCAGGATCAGTCCAAGAACCCCGCAGGAGATGATCTCGCCGATTCCCACTGTCAGCATCATGAACGGGATGGGGAGCGGAACCATGTAGCCGTATTTTAATACGAACGGTACAATAAGCATATTTGCAATGATCGGCGGAAGCGGAGCAAGGTATTTGCTTTTGTTTCTCAATGTCCATGTAAATACAGCGCCGATCAATGTGGCAAGACTGCCGAAGATGATATCCGGCAGGATACATCCGCCAAGAATATTGCTGATCAGACAGCCTAAAAATACTCCGGGAATTGCGGCGGGGGTAAATACCGGAAGAATGGTCAGCGCCTCGGACAGACGAACCTGTACTTCTCCATACGCGAAAGGTGCGATCAGCAGTGTAATTACTACGTAGATTGCGGCGATCATTGCCGCCTGTGCCATGAAAAGCACATGGATGTGTTTGAATACTTTCATTTTTCAATTCTCCTTTAGTTTTGTTTTACGAGTGGAAGGTCTCGAACACTCGGCACATTTTACGGCGGTGACCGCCGGAAAGCCCTATAGACCTTGGTTTTGATGGGCTTAGCAACGTTGGATAGTATAACACGGCGGCAGCAGGAAATCAAGTTGATTCATTTAATGCCAGCGCCAAAGAATAAAATAGAATAATAAGATTCCTCTGCCCCGAATTTTTCTTTTGTGGATATCTTTTCGCTAATTCCTCATTTTTTCAAAAGTTATCCACACTCTATAGTCAAACTGACCCCTCAGTCTGATGTTTTATCATTTTTTAGTTCATTTCCTATTCCATTCTACCACCACCTGCTGTATAATTACCTTGTTATTCAAGATACACTGCCGTGTATCGATGAATGTAAAGTACATCTTCATCCGTTACTGTTTGTCTTCGAAAACTTTCCAGTAGCCTTGAAGATGTATTTTTTATGCTCTGCCCGATCTCACGTAC
>DWYT01000066.1 GCA_019118545.1 Candidatus Mediterraneibacter merdavium
TTGTTGTCAGCGGCAATGGTGTCTGTACTTGTTGCAGGCTGCGGGGGCAAGAAAGAAGAGAGTGAAGGCGGCGCGGCATCCGGCGAGAAACAGACAGTAACTCTGAGGATGTGGGGTGCAGAGGAAGATCAGGAGTTCCTGAAAGGGATGGCGGATTCCTTTGCCAAGGAGTATGCGGACGCGGCGGACATTACAGTGGAAGTCGGTGTGGAAAGTGAGTCTACGGCAAAAGATACGATCCTTACAGATGTTGAAGCTGCGGCTGATGTTTACTCATTCGCGTCTGACCAGCTCCCGGATCTTGTGAACGCGGGCGCACTTCAGTCTATTGATGAGATGGACGAGGCTCTTCAGGCGTATGCCGGCAAGAGCGTCGCAGACATTGAGAGCGCGAATACGGAAGATTCTGTTGAGGCATGTACATTTGACGGGACACTGTATGCGTTCCCGAGAACAGCGGATAACGGATATTTCCTGTATTATGATTCTAACGTTCTTTCCGCAGATGATGTGGCGTCTTGGGATACAATGCTTGAAAAAGCTGGTGGGGCAGGAAAGAAGGTTGCTATGACACTGGCATCCGGATGGTATGACGCATCCTTCTTCTACAGTGCGGGATTCACTACAGGTCTTAATGATGACGGCAGCACATCAATTGACTGGAACGGCGAAGCAGACTACTCAGGAGTGGAAGTTGCGCAGGCAATGCTGAACATTGCGGGAAATCCGGCATTTATGGCAGTTGCTGACGGTGATATGTCCAACCAGATCGCGTCCGGGCAGCTCTGCGCGGCAGTTTCCGGTACATGGGATGCAACAGTGGCGCAGGAAGCATTCGGCGACGGATACGCAGCTACAAAGCTTCCGACTTTTACGATCGCGGGAGACCAGCTCCAGCAGGCTTCTGTATCCGGCTACAAGATGGTCGGTGTAAATGCCCACTCAGAGAATGCGGGATGGGCGGCGCTTCTTGCGGACTGGATCACCAACGAAGATGCGCAGCAGACACAGTTTGACGAGCGCCAGATCGGGCCGTCCAACAAGGTAGTGCTTGCGTCAGATGCGGTACAGTCCAATGAAGCGCTTGCAGCTCTCGGTGCGCAGAATGAGTTCGGTGTCGTACAGTTCGCGGGACAGAACTACTGGGATCCGGCAAAGACGTTCGGCGAGATGGTTGCAAAGGGCGAACTCAAGGCGGATGACGCAGCCGGTATACAGACAGCGCTTGACACTCTGGTAGAAGGAGCGACTGCTCCGGTCAACTAATGATTGGGAAGGAGAGAAAAATGGAAAAATCCAAAGGCAGAGCCGCCGGGTTCTTTGGCGGTATCGGAAGATTTTTTCGGGGGTTCGGAGAAGCTGTAGCGAAAGGCGACCTTTTCGTAAAGCTTTCCATGATCTGGATGGGCGCGGGGTATTTCCGCAGGAAACAGTATGTGAAATCCGTCCTTATCACTATTTTTGAGGCGCTGGTCATCGTATTCAGCGCCGTGTGCTCGGCACAGTATATACCGAAGTTCGGGACATTGGGAACAGTAAAGAGGGCGTCGGAATTCAACCCGATGACCATGAAAAATGAAGTCAATGACTATGACAATTCTTTCATGATCCTTTTGTTCTCCGTTGTAAGCATCGTGGTCTGGGCGGCATTTCTTGTGATCTGGGTTGCCAATGTCAAGAATGCCTATGAGCTGCAGAAAATGGCGGAAAACGGGGAGCACATCAATACATTCCGCGAGGATGTGAACAGTTACAGGAACGAGAACTTTTATAAGACGCTGCTAGCGCTTCCGGTTGCGGGAGTCGTAGTATTTACGGTCGTGCCGCTCCTGATTCTTATATTAGTGGCGTTCACGAATTACGACCAGCAGCACATGCCGCCTACAGAGCTTTTTACATGGGTGGGACTGGATAACTTTATCAGCCTGTTCGGAGGCGGCGGCCTGACGATCACGTTCGGCTATTCCTTTGTCAGGGTTCTTATCTGGACGTTGGTATGGGCGCTGTTCTCTACATTCACAACTTATATCGGCGGTATCCTGCTATCGCTTTTGATCAACCACAAGCGTGTAAAGATGAAAAAAATGTGGCGTACACTCTTCATGGTGACGATCGCTGTTCCGCAGTTTGTCTCCCTGCTTCTTGTAAGGAACTTCTTCGCTGACGGCGGTATCGTCAACACGATCTGCGCAGGTATCGGACTGACAGATTTCCTCAGAGATGTAGGACTGATCAGTACGTCGTACATACCGTTCCTGTCATCTCCGGGATGGGCGCATGTAATGATCATTATCATCAACATCTGGGTCGGTGTTCCATACCAGATGCTGATTGCGACGGGAGTGCTCATGAATCTGCCGACAGATCAGATCGAGAGCGCGCGCATCGACGGCGCGACTCCGACACAGATCTTCCGCCACATCACCATGCCGTATGTGCTCTTTATCACAGGGCCGGCTCTGGTGACGGACTTTGTTAAAAATATCAACAACTTTAACGTGATCTACCTGCTGACGCAGGACGTTTACACGACCACAAATCAGGCGCTTGCCAATTCACAGGCAAAAGAGGTAGACCTGCTGGTCACATGGCTGTTCCGCCTGACGCAGGAATACTACAACTACAAGATGGCTGCCGTGATCGGTATTGTAGTCTTTGTGATCTGCGCAGCATTTACCCTGATCGCGTTTAACCGGATGACCAAGGGCGACCGTGAGGAGGTGTACCAATAATGAAGATTAAGGTTTCAGATGTTGTAAGACATGTGCTTCTGGCGTTTCTGGCGGTAGTCTGGCTTGTGCCTATCGTATGGCTCCTTGCCACATCTTTCAGCAAATATACAGGTATGAACACTTCCACGTTCTTCCCGAAAGAATGGGCAGCCGACAGCTATAAGAACCTGCTTTTCGGAGCGGATACCGTAGCGCAGTTCCCGAAGTGGTTCTGGAATACCTTCCTCATCGCATGCTTTACCTGCATTATCTCCACAGCGTTTGTGCTGATGGTGGCTTACGCGACATCCTGTATGCGTTTTAAAGGAAGAAAGACTCTGATGAATATCGCGGTCATCATCAACCTGTTCCCGGGCGTTCTGGCTATGATCGCCGTGTACTTTATCTTAAAGAGTATCGGACTGACCAACAGCCACTTAGGACTGATCTTCGTATACTCGGCGTCGTCCGGTCTGGGTTATCTGATCGCGAAAGGCTTCCTTGATACGGTGCCGGTATCCTTAAGGGAGGCGGCGTATCTGGACGGAGCCAGCGAGGCGAAGGTGTTTTTCAGGGTGGTCATGCCCATGAGTAAACCGATCATCGTGTACACGGTCATCAGTTCGTTTCTTGTACCATGGATGGACTTTGTGTACGCGAAGATGATGCTCAATTCAGGCGTGGCTTCACAGTGGACGGTTGCCATCGGACTTTACAACATGCTTGAAAAGAGCCTGATCAATACATACTTCACCCAGTTCTGCGCGGGCGGCGTGATCGTATCGATCCCGATCTCGATCCTGTTCATCATCATGCAGAAGTTCTATGTAGAAGGTGTGACAGGAGGCGCGGTCAAAGGCTGATGCCGATACGCGGCTTACATATGAAAGAGTAAATGATGGAAAGGAAAATGATATGAAACCATTTATCAAGGGGATGGATGTCTCCTCGCTGAAGGAGCTGGAACAGCTTGGCGCGAAATACTACAAAGACGGGCAGGAGAAAGACCTGCTGGAGATCCTCAAGGAATACGGGGCAAACTCCATCCGCTTGAGGCTCTGGAATGATCCATACAGCGAAAGCGGCATCCCGTATGGGGCCGGGAACAATGATCTGAAGACTACGATCGAACTGGCAAAAAGAGCGCAGGATCTGGGATATGGACTGCTTCTGGATGTGCATTACAGTGATTTCTGGGCAGATCCGGGGAAACAGTGTATTCCGAAGGCATGGCAGGGAATGACCGTACCGCAGCTTGAAGAGGCGGTCTGTGATTTTACAAAAGAGACCTTGCTCGCGCTCAAGGAAGCGGGAGTATTTCCGACGATGATCCAAGTGGGGAACGAGCTGTCAAATGGTCTGCTCTGGCCTTACGGAAAAGTGCCGGAATATGAGAACATCGCAAGATTTCTGAATGCCGGGATCTGGGCCGCGAGAAGCGTTGCGCCGGATCTTCCGATCATGCTGCATCTGGATAACGGGGGAAATAATGAACTCTACAGGACATGGTTTGACGAGTTCATGAAGCGGGGCGAGGATTTTGACGTCATCGGCTTATCCTATTATCCGTTCTGGCACGGGACTTTGCAGCAGCTTGAAGATAATATGAATGACATCTCAGAACGTTACGGGAAAGAGCTGATCGTGGCAGAGGTGTCTATGGGACATACGATGAAAGACTACGCGTCCTATGAAAAGCTTGGCGCGGATGAGCGGAAAGGCATGGCCACGAAGCCGGAGCTTGCGGCGAAGGTGGAGTATCCGATGACCCCGGAAGGGCAGAGTGACTTCATGCAGGACTTCATGACAAGGATCTCCCGCGTGAAGGGGGCGACCGGCTTCTATTACTGGGAGCCGGGCTGGCTTCCGGTTCCCGGCAGCGGCTGGGCGAATGAGGAGGCTCTAAAGTATACCGGGGAGAAGGGGCCCGGAGGGAACGAATGGGCGAATCAGGCGTTGTTCGACTATGACGGACACGCGCTGAAAGCATTGGAAACGATCCGGGATTTCCAGCCGTGAGGCGGCAAAAGCTATGAAACAGCCGGGCATGTGAAACCGGCGGCATTATAGACAGAAAGGTTTGGTACGAGGAACATGGATAAATTTATTGTGAATATTATTCACCGTCCCGAGATGGTGCCGGAGTATGCTGAGAAGGTGACCGGACACGGGAAAGAAGAGGATATCGGAAGAGAGTCTCTTTTGACTGAGTCTCTGGATATCTTCAAGTTTCAGCAGGAAACTGCGCATAAGAACGGCCTGAAGGTGACAATACATATGACGTACGCATCCCTCTTTAATGAGGAGGCGATCCGTATCGCAAAAGAAGACCACGAGAAGTACGGCGACGAGATCGCCCTGTCTCTATTGGGACTTCCCTGTGAGCAGTTCCGTGAAAAATATAAGACAAAGGATTTCTGCATCTGGATGTTTTCCTTAGAAGATAAGAAATCCATCGTGGATGACGTGTTCGGAAAATTCTATGATATCTTCGGTTTCTATCCGGAGTCCACAGGCTCCTACTACATGGACGCGGAACTGACCAATTACATCAAAGAGAAATACCCGTCAGTGAAGTGCGCAATCGCGACCTGCTGGGAGGAGGGGCCAAAGGCATATCATACGTGCAACAACTCATGGTACACGCTGTTCGACGGCGGCCCGTGGAATCCGTGGATCCCGTCCAAGGAGAACACACACGCTCCGGCGGCGAATGAGGCGGAAGACAGCGGTATCGTGGCGATCCCGCATCTCTCCAGAGATCTGCTGGCATGCTATGATGGAAACGGCTCCAACTTCGGAACCCATCCGCAGAACGTGCTGCGCGGAATGATCTATGACACAAAGACATGGGAATTCCCGTATCTGTACAATATCATCGACCAGTACCGCGCGTTGGAGAAATACAATAACGGATACGCATATAACATGATGTTCGTCGGTCCCGGGTGGCTGAACAAGATGGGCCGTTGGGAAGCGCCCTATGAGCTTCTTAAAAAATCCTATGAGGACGGCATGGCGTATTACGGCAAGCTGAAAAAAGAAGGCAAGCTGGACGATATGACCATGGCTGAGTTTGCGGACTATTATCGCGAGAAAAAGACCTACACAGAACCAGAGTGCGCGCTGTGGAAGGATATTCTTTACGGATCTGACAAGCAGCTCTTCTGGTACTGCGATCCCTATATGAGAGCCTGTGTCAATATGGATCAGGGCGGCGCGATCGTAGATCTCCGTCCTTATGCGGCGAAGCTGAAATGGGAGGTCGGCATCGGCACAAAGCATGTGCAGGACGCATCCTACCCCTTCCTGATTCAGGAGAAGTACAGAGCCGGATACTTCACGCATTACGCGGGGGAAGGAACTGTGCGCAGCGCCAAGCTGACATACAAAGGTGAGGAAGTCGATCTCTGTCTGTGCCGGACAAAAGCGCATTTCTCGGAGGAGGATATGGGAGACGGCAAAAAGAAGAGGATCCTGACGCTTGATCCTGTGGACATCGAATTCTATGAGCTGACGCTCAAGCTCCAGACAAGAGTGATCTTCGCGGAGGGAAGCTCGGACATCCAGATCGAGAGGACGATCCTTGAGATGAGCGATCCGACAGCAAAGGTAGAGCTTAATGAGTACATGGTAGCGTGCTACGGCACCACGGAGTATCCGGAGGACATGACGGGCATTACGCTGGCATGCACAAAGGACGGGGAAGAAAAGAGCATCAGCTACGAGTACAAATGCAGGGGAGAAGAGATGGAAGGTGCTAAGAGTGTGAGCGCTGTCATCCCTGCCATCGAGACGAAAGTATCCATGAGCATGGATAAGGCTTCCGCAAAAGGCTATGTCCGTGAGGGATACGCGTTCTCCCCGATGTTTACTCTGGGATATACGACAGAAGTTTCTGATAAGGAGGTAGTGTCTACATGGCTCAGTCTGGAAAAGGAAAATTAAACTATCGCTGTCCGCTGTGCTTTATGCGTGACCTTGATATCGATATGTTCTATGATAAGGACAAAGATGAGTATTACTGCATCCGCTGCCAGTATGTGGGCAACGAAGCAGATGTGCTTAAAAGAAATGAAGTCATCCGCATGAAATATGGTGCCATGATGAAGCGCTATAAGATGGAAGACTTTTAAAGATTAATTTTATATCTGGCCGTATGAAACGGCTGACTGCGGATCTCCGGGCGGTGCGCGGGGCGTAAACGAGAAGTAAGGATTAGTTTGCGCTGCCGTGCATTGCCCGGAGATTTACTGTGCGATTGACGAAAGAGAGATTTTCACATATGATAATTAACAGCACTCTCGCAAAGAGATATGACTGAAAGTTTTGGATGATACAGGAGGACTGTCATGCGAAAGAAGAAACAGGTGGCTGAATTCCGTTATTATAAAATGCCGGAAAACTGCGCGCTTTTTGCCCTGCTCGGGGAAAGGTGGAGGCAGAAATACGAGAGGGATATTGATTATCTGCATTTCCACAATTACCTTGAGATCGGATATTGCTACGAGGGAAACGGGAGAATGGTGCTTGGGGAGGAGGAAATTCCGTATCAGGGCGGAGAGTTTACTGTTATACCCTCCAATTACCTGCATACTACGAACAGTGCGCCGGGGAAATTAAGCAAGTGGGAATATCTTTTTGTGGATGTAGAAAAGCTTCTTGGGAAGATGGCGGCGGGATCGCCGGGACGGATGGAGCAGATGCTGCGCGCGGTCAACAGCAGGGCCGCGCTCGCCGACAGCGGCAAATACCGGTATATGGGGGAGCTGATCAGAACGATTATGGATATTATGCGGACAGGGGAGGCGTTCTGTCAGGAAGAAGCAGAGGCACTTATGACTGCATTGCTTATGGAGATCGCGCGTACAAACGGAGAGGGCACTTTCGGGTACGCGAGAAATACAGGGGGGGGGGTACAAAGGGGTAATTTGATTTTCCGCGTTCTCGACTATATCAGTGACCACTACAGCGAACCCCTCAAAGTGGGCGATATTGCAAAGTGGGCGCACATAAGCGAGACACATTTCCGAAGAGTTTTTCTGTCTTACATGAACATGAGTCCGCTGGAATATATTAATCTGGTCAGGATACAGGCCGCGTGTGAATATCTGAAAAAAACGGACGAGCCGGTGGCTATTATCGCGGCAAAGTGCGGGTTTACAGTCAGTTCTACATTTAACCGTAATTTTCAGCACATTACGGGCGTGACTCCGGCCCAGTGGCGCAAGCGGCCGGAAAACTACGAACAGCAGATATTGAAGTATCAGATTCGCTCGGAGGAAGGATGGTAGAATTATGTATAATTATAAGATCACGGCACAGGTGAAAAGAAAAAAGAAAGCGGGAGAGGGAGCGCTTAAAGCGGTGATGGTCATTTTCGGCGTACTGTTTGTGCTTATGGGGATTATGCTCTCAAGAGGGTTCATGCTCCCGGGATTTCTGCTGGTGGGCCTGTACTTTTTTTATGATGTGTTCAGCCAGAAAGAATATGAGTACACACTGGAGGGCGCGAACTTTACGGTTGCCGTCATTACAGGAAAGCGGTACCGCAGGGAAGCGCATATGCTCAACCTTCAGGAAATGGAGGCCGTTGCGCCGAACTGGCATGAAAAAGTGGCGAAATACAGGATAAAAGGCGGGAGCGAAAGGCTGAAAAAATATGATTATACATCCTATGACGACAATATTCCTTATTATACGATGATCATTACTGAGGAAGGGAGAAAGATCAAGCTTCTTCTTGATCTGAATGATGAGATTCTGCGCGCAATGAAAAAAATCTGTCCGGATAAAGTTTATTTTGCATAAGAAGTAACGGGAGACAGTGTATAAAATAGACAAAAACACGACATATAAATGATTAAATAGTGCATATTACATAAAAATGGTTGAAAATGCACACTATGAGGATGAATCTGCAAACATCTGGAATATGCCTCTTGATATAATTGTTCCATAAGATGTCCTGAGAGATGACATAATATACAGGACGCAAAAGGAGGTTATGTAATATGAAAAGAAAAGTATTTTCAGCATTGCTTGCAGGAGTGATGGCATTTTCACTTGCTGCCTGCGGAAGCGGCGGGGACGACAAGGGCGGTGAAGCGGCATCCGGCGGAGACGGCCACACACTGACACTGTACGCATGGGACCCGGCGTTCAATATCCCGGCTATGGAGGCAGCGGGCGCTGACTATAAAGAGAATGTAGATCCGGATTTCAACCTTGAGATCGTTGAGCAGGCTGCTTCTGAGGACGTGGAGAATGCGATCACAACAGCAGGATCAGCAGGAGATTACTCCAATCTTCCGGACATCGTTCTTTTCCAAGATCACTACATCCAGAGATATGTAGCTGATTATCCGGACGCATGGACACCGCTCGGCGATATCGATATCAACTGGGACGACTTCTCGGCTGAGAAAATCGACTATTCAACAATTGACGGCGAGCACTACGGAGTGCCGGTAGACAACGGTACAGTCGTATGCGCATACCGCACAGATCTTCTGGAGCAGGCTGGATATACGATCGACGATCTGACAGGCTGCACATGGGACGAGTTCATGGAGATCGGAAAAGCTGTGAAAGATGCGACAGGAAAAGCTCTGCTCTGCATGAACAGCGACGGTAATGACCTTGTATACATGATGCTTCAGGCTGAGGGCGTATCCCAGTTCAAGGACGGCAAGCCGTACATCACAGAGAACGAGACACTCGTAACGATCGTTGAGAAGCTCGTCCAGATGGCAAAGGACGGTACACTGCTCATGCCGAACAGCTGGTCTGATTATACAGACAAAGCGATTCAGGGCGATCAGGTAGCGGGCGTCATGAACGGAAACTGGATCCTTCCGACAATCGAGAAGGTAGAAGCTAACAGCGGTAAATGGGAGATCACGACAATGCCGACTCTGGAAGGCGGAGAGGGATATGCAAGTAACGGAGGATCTTCTCTGTATATCACATCCAACTGCCAGAATGTTGATCTCGCCAAAGATTTCCTTGCTTATACATTCGGAAGCAGTACAGTAACATATGACAACGCTCTGAAAGATGGCGGCGTTATCTCTACATATGCACCGGCAGGTGAGACAGACGTTTATCAGGAAGGCGTTGAGTTCTTTAACAATCAGCCGATCTACGCTGACATCGTAGAGATGGGTACACACGTAGAGATCGTAGAGCAGAATGACTTCCACTACTCAGCACGTAACTACGTTGGTTCCGCGATCATCAAGATCATCGACGGCGCGGATACAATGGAGGCATTGCAGGAAGCAGAAGATCAGCTTAACTTCGAGATGGGCAACTAAGACGATCCACAACTTAAGATAACGCTGAAAGAGAAATGTGAGACAGGGCGGGGAGCGGAGAAATCCGTTACCCTGCCCGTTTATTAAAAGGAGGGGCCCAAGTGAAACAGAAAAGAAAGATGACTCTGCTCGGCAAACAGTCGGCAGCGGGCTGGATCTTCCTGACTCCGGCTACAATCCTCATTGCAGTCATGGCCTTCTGGCCGATGATTCAGGCTTTTATTATGTCACTGCAGACCGGTTCCAGTGCAAACATGCAGTGGGCGGAACCGATCTTTAACAACTACAAGAGAATGTTCGCGGATAAGCTGTTCCTTACGTCTGTCGGGAACACTTTCCTGTATCTGATCATTCAGGTGCCGATCATGCTGATCCTCGCGATCCTGCTGGCTCAGCTTCTCAACAACAGGGATCTGAGGCTCAAGGGATTCTTCCGTACATGTGTGTTCCTGCCGTGTGCGACTTCCCTTGTTTCCTATTCTTTGATTTTCAAATCCCTGTTCGCGACAGACGGACTGGTCAACACGATCCTTGTGAATCTGGGAATTCTGCAGGAAAACTATAATTTCCTCGGGAACTCGCTGAGTGCGAAGGTGGTTATCATCATCGCCCTGATCTGGAGATGGACAGGATACAACATGGTCTTCTATCTCGCAGGACTGCAGAATATCGAGTATTCTGTATATGAGGCGGCTAAGATCGACGGCGCTAACGGCTGGAAGACCTTCTGGGGTATCACGGTTCCCCTGCTAAAGCCTACGATCATCATGACATTTATCATGTCGATCAACGGTACGCTGCAGTTGTTCGATGAGTCTGTCAACCTGACAAACGGCGGGCCCGCGAACGCAACGATCACAATGTCGCATTACATTTATAACAACAGCCTTGGCCAAGGCGTCGCGAACTTCGGGTACGCAACGGCGATGTCCTTCTTCGTATTCATTATTGTGGCGATTCTGGCATTTATCAATATGAAAGTAGGTGATACTCGTGACTGAGAAAAAGAATAAAAGTATGATCCAGAGGCGTCTGATCCCTACATATATATTTTTGATAATTGTAGCTTTTTTGTCAGTATTTCCGTTTTACTGGATGATCTCCGCCGCGACGAACGAATCCTTCGATGTGGCGAACGGTAAGATCACGATCGGAAGTCATCTTATAACTAACTTCCAGAATCTGGTGGCGGGAAATGATCTCTGGCGCGCGATGGGAAATTCCTTCCTGTACGCGATTGTGCAGACACTGCTCGCGATCCTGATCTGTTCACTGGCAGGCTTTGGCTTCGAGCTGTATCATGACAAGATGAAAGACCGCGTATTTTCAGTGCTTCTGCTTGCCATGATGATCCCGCAGGTAGCTACGATGATCCCGCTGTTCAAGCTTCTTTCAACAGCGAAGCTTCTGAACTCTGTGTGGGGATTCATTCTGCCGTCCATATCGACGCCGTTCCTGATCATGATGTTCCGGCAAAATTCAAGGAACTTCCCGGTAGATGTCATGGAGGCGGCGCGTATTGACGGACTCAGTGAGATCAAGATCTTCTTCCGTATGTACATGCCGATGATGAAAGCAACCTACGCGGCAGCGGCTGTTATCACATTCATGAATGCGTGGAACTCCTATCTGTGGCCGAAGGTTATCATGACAATCCCGGAATCACAGACAATGCCGATGCTCATTGCTAATATTTCTGGCGGATATACGACGGATTACGGTATGCTGATGGTGGGCGTCCTCTTCTGCTCTGTTCCTACGATGATCGTATTCTTTGTATTGCAGAAACAGTTCGCAGAAGGTATCACAGGCGCTGTAAAGTAATTGAATATTTCCCGGAACCGGGACAGATGGAAAGCTGCCGCGAAAAGGGCAGCTTTCTTTTGGCAAGAAAAGTATGCGGGAGTTTTTAGTTTTGCTTCCGGAACTTCAGGGGCGTGGTTCCTACGGTCTTTCTGAATATAGCGATGAAATGGCTCGGGTCAGAGAAACCGGTTCTCAGGGCGACGTCCTGTATATCCAGAAGAGGGTCGGTGATCAGCAGCTCTTTGGCCTTGCTGATGCGGAAAGAGGTCAGATATTCGTATGTGGAGCAGTTGAGGTAACGGCGGAAAAGGCGGGAGAGGTACTGGGGTGTGATAAATACTTTCCGGCTCATATTTTCAACTGTGAGGGGCAGGGCATAGTCCCTTTCAATTTCTTCTATTACAGGCAGCACATAATTCCGGTACAGAGGCTCTTTAGCAGGACTTGCCGCAGAGGTGCTGTCAGCGATATTCATAAGCATGGCGTAGCATTTTATAGAGAGCTGTTTTCTGTCGAGAGGATGCTGGCCATACATGTCCATGCAGTCGTCGATCAGTTCGGAGATAAGCCTTCCCTGTCCGCTTCCTACATGGATGACCTGCCGGTTTCCCATGATATGCGGAATGCTTCTCTCGGCAGTTCCGCTAAAAGCCGCGAATCTGGTGAACCACAGCTCTTCGCAGCGTTTATAAGAATGGCGGATAAAGGGAGCCATCAGCAGGCCTTCATTCTCGTGAAGATCAAAGGAGCCTGCCGCTGTCTTGACTTTTCCGCAGCCTTTTTCCGTCTGTAAATAATGATAGAACGGATATCCGCCCGGACGGGTGACATGATCCTGCTCCCAGTTTTTCCCGATGGATTCAAATGTAAACGGTTCAGTCACAGGGGTGCTGCAAAATATAATAGGCATAAGGGATATCTCCTGTTTCGAAATATTATATTTTGTATTTTAACATGTCATACACCTGATTGTCTATGGGCGGTATAATATAGCCAACATTTAGAACTGGAAGAAAGTAGAAAAGGAGGAAGTGCGTAATGCGTACATTTGACTACGAAAAAGTAAAAGATCCGCGATATTTCTGTGACGGAAGGAGGGAGGCACATTCTGATCACGTATACTATGCGTCCGGGCAGGAGATGGATGCGGGGCAGTCTTCGTTTACGGAAAGCCTGAACGGACTTTGGAAGTTCCATTATGCAAAAAACTACGGTTCCACAATACAGGGATTTGAGAATGAGGAGTATTGCTGCGGCCATTGGGATGATATTTATGTGCCCGCGCATATCCAGATGGAGGGGTATGACGCTCCTCAGTACACGAACACACAGTATCCGTGGGAAGGAAGAGAGGACATCAGACCGGGGCAGATACCGGAGCACTTTAATCCCGTGGGAAGCTATGTGAAATACTTTACCCTCCCTGAAAGAATGAAAGGGCAGAGGATATTTATTTCATTTCAGGGGGCGGAAAGCGGTCTGGCGCTCTGGCTTAACGGAAAGTTCGTGGGATACAGCGAGGATTCGTTTACCCCGTCGGAGTTTGAGCTGACAGAGTACATAAAAGAAGGCGGGAATAAGCTGGCGGCTCAGGTGTTCAAATGGACGGCGAGCAGTTGGTGTGAGGATCAGGACTTCTACCGCTTCTCAGGCATATACAGGGACGTCTATCTGTATACAGTGCCCCGCACACATATCGCTGACCTCAAGATCAACGCGGCGCCGGATGAAGCTCTGGCCAAAGGAGTGCTCGAGGTTTCCGCTGCGGCATGGGGAGAAGGAAAAGCAAAGTTCACACTTTCTTACAAGGGAGAGGTCTGCTTTGAAGAAGAGAAGGAGCTGACAGGAGAAGATACCTATATGTGGGAGATCGACAGACCGGCTCTGTGGAGCGCGGAGGAGCCGAATCTCTACGACCTTACGATAGAGGTGTTCGCGGCAGATGGGATGCTTTGCGAGGTGATCCCGCAGAGAGTCGGTTTCCGCCGTTTTGAGATGAAGGGCAATATCATGACCCTCAACGGAAAACGCATTGTTTTCAAAGGCGCGAACCGCCACGAGTTCAGCTCTGTAACAGGCCGTGCCGTATCCAGCGAAGAGCTTCTTAAGGACATTGTGACCATGAAGCAGAACAATATCAACGCCGTCCGTACAAGCCATTATCCGAACGGCTCTGAGATATACAGGCTTTGCGACGAGTACGGATTGTACATGATCGATGAGACGAATCTGGAATCTCACGGATCATGGGATACTGTGAATGATACGAAGGATTATGACTATGTTGTGCCGTACAACAAGCCGGAATGGCTGGATATGATGCTCGACCGCGCCAACTCCATGTACCAGAGAGACAAGAACCATCCGTCGATCCTGATCTGGTCCTGCGGAAATGAATCCTTCGGCGGAAAGGATATCTATGAGATGTCCGAGTTCTTCCGAAGCGTTGATCCCACCCGCCTCGTTCACTATGAAGGCATCTTCTGGGATCGTACCTACAATGGGACGAGCGATATGGAAAGCCAGATGTATGCCTCTGTGGATTCGATCAAAGAGTTTTTGGCAAAGGACAGAAGCAAGCCGTTTATCTGCTGCGAGTATACCCACGCCATGGGAAATTCCTGCGGCGGTATGCACAAGTATACTGATCTGACAGACACAGAGCCGCTTTATCAGGGAGGATTTATCTGGGATTACATTGATCAGACAGTCGGAAAGAAAGACCGCTATGGCAATGAGTTTCAGGCGTTCGGCGGAGACTTCGGCGAGAGGCCGACAGACTATAATTTCAGCGCCAATGGTATTGCCTACGGCGGAGACAGGGAGCCGTCCCCGAAGATGCAGGAGGTAAAGTTTAATTACCAGAATATCACGGCAGAGGTGACGGCGGATGAGGTGAAGGTGATCAATAAGAATCTGTTCATCTCTACGGCTGTCTATGACTGTGTGGTGACAGTGGAGAGAGACGGTCATTTCGTGCGAAAAGCAGCTCTGGCCACAGATGTAGAGCCGCTGAGTGAGAAAGTATACGCGCTGCCGCTTCCGAAGGAGACTGTTCCCGGAGAATATGCGGTGACAGTATCCTTCCGCCTGAAAGAAGATACGCTCTGGGCGTTGGCGGGACATGAAGTGGCGTTCGGACAGGGCGTCTATAAGATAGAGACGGAAAACGGGAACGGGGCAGCAGGCGGCGCGGCGCCGGAAATGTGCTCTTGCGCGCAGACAGGATGCGGGATGAAGGTGATACAGAGCAAGCACAACATCGGCGTTCGCGGAGAGCACTTTGAGGCAATGTTCTCTGTGCAGGACGGCGGTCTTGTATCCTACCGCTGGGCGGGCAGGGAGATGATCGACGAGGTGCCGAAGCCGAACTTCTGGAGAGCGCCTGTTGACAATGATCAGGGGAACCAGATGCCGAAGCGCTACGCACAGTGGAAGATCGCCAGCATGTATGTGGGACATAAGGATTTCCGGGAGGGTGTATGCTGTAAAATACTGGCGCCTGAGACGGAAGTCAGAGAAGGCTCGGTGGAAGTGACTTACACCTATGTGATGCCTACGGTTCCGGTGAGCGAATGTAAGCTCTCCTATGAGGTGTCCGCAGACGGGCGTGTTAAGACTACTCTGTCTTATGACCCGGTCAAAGAGCTGGGGGATATGCCGGAGTTCGGCGTGATGTTTAAGCTCAGCGCGGATTATGACCATGTGAAATGGTACGGCTTAGGGCCGGAGGAGACTTACGCGGACCGCAAGCGCGGAGCGAAGCTGGGCATCTATGAAAATCAGGTAAAGGACAATATGGCAAAATACATCGTCCCGCAGGAGTGCGGCGCGAAGGAAGAGGTGCGTTACGCGGCGGTGACAGACCGAAGAGGCAGAGGCTTCTTATTTGAGATGGATGAGAAGAGCGGCCCCATGATGCTCTCCGCGCTGCCCTATACACCTCATGAATTGGAAAACGCAAGGCACCCTTACGACCTGCCGCAGATCCATCACACAGTCGTGCGTGTGGCTTTGGGACAGATGGGAGTTGCCGGGGACGACAGTTGGGGAGCGCTTACGCATCCCGAGTATCTGCTTGATGTGTCGGAGAAAATGGAATTCAGCTTTAGCTTCCGTGGTATCTGACGAATACGCTGAAAAAAATAGATTGGGAGGTAGGAAATGTTAGGAGGAAGACTGCTCCATGGGGGCGACTATAATCCGGAACAGTGGCTTGAGTGCCCGGAGGTTCTTGAAGAAGATATAAGGCTGATGAAAGAGGCGGGCGTAAACTGCGTGACACTGGGCGTATTTTCATGGTCAGTGCTTGAACCCGAAGAAGGGGTATATAATTTTGACTGGCTGGAAGAGCGCATAGACAGACTGGGCGAAGAAGACATACAAGTTGTCCTCGCGACACCGTCCGGCGCGATGCCGCACTGGCTCACACAGAAATACCCGGAAGTGCGGCAGGTATTTGCGGACGGGAAGCGGAATCTTCCGGGGAAACGCCACAACTTCTGCTATACGTCTCCCGTGATGAGGGAGAAGATTACTGCTCTGGACCGTGCATTGTCAGAACGGTTCGGCAGAAAGGAAAATGTAATACTCTGGCATATATCCAATGAGCTGGGCGGAAACTTCGGAGATTCCACCTGCCACTGTGAGCTGTGTCAGGAGGCTTTCAGAGAATGGCTGAAGAAAAAATATGGCACACTCGATAATCTGAACCACGCATGGTGGGGAAGGTTCTGGAGCCACGTGTACACAGACTGGAGCCAGATCCACAGTCCAGCGCCCCATGGAGAGTGCGGGATGACAGGTCTGGCGCTGGACTGGAAGCGCTTCAGCACAGAACAGATCAGTGATTTCTGCACGATGGAGATCGAGGCGGTGCGGACGTATTCAGAACTTCCTGTAACGGCGAATTTTATGGACTTCTTTAAGGGTCTTGACTACCAGAGAATGGAGAGGGACTTCGATATCATATCATGGGACAGCTATCCGTTCTGGCATGAGAAGCAGGATGAAGTGAAGCCGGCAGTGCGGGCGGCGGCAAACCATAGTCTGATGAGAGCGCTTAAGAAACAGCCGTTTCTTCTCATGGAGAGTACTCCATCCCAAGTCAGTTGGAGAGACTATAATCCTCTGAAACGGCCGGGGATGCACATGCTTTCGTCCATACAGGCAGTGTCCCACGGCTCAGATTCTGTGCAGTATTTCCAGTGGAGAAAGGGAAGGGGTTCTTTCGAAAAGTTTCACGGAGCTGTGGTGGATCATTTAAATGGAGCCAATACAAGGACATTCCACGAAGTGGCGGAAGTGGGAGAACGTCTCCCGGGTCTTACAGAGCTTCTCGACAAAACCATCAACAGACCGAAAGCGGCGGTCATCTTTGACTGGGAAAACTGGTGGGCAGTAGAAGACACGCAAGGGCCCCGTCTGGATCTTGACTATGTGGAGTGTGTGCTCAGTCACTATCAGGCTTTTTGGGAGGCGGGAATCGAGGCGGACTTTATCGGGATGGATGCTGACCTCGACGGATATAAACTGGTGAGCGCGCCTCTGAACTATATGTATAAAGAGGGTTACGCGGAAAAGGTGCGGCGCTTCGTTGAAAGCGGTGGCTTCTATGTGACGACCTATTTCAGCGGTGTCGTGGATGAGACAGATCTGTGCTTTACAGGGCATCACCCGTTGGAGGATGTGCTGGGTATCATGCCGGAGGAGATCGACGCGCCGTCAGAAGAATTTGCAAACAGCTTCTCCTATCAGGGGAAAGAGTATCCGGCAATGCGTATTTGTGCGGTCGTACATCCAAAAGAAGGCACGGAAGTACTTTCCGTGTACGATAAAGATTTTTACGCGGGCGCCCCAATGGTTACACGCAATGGATACGGCGGAGGACAGGCGTTCTTTATCGCCGCTGAATCGGATATAAGTTTCCTGAGAGCATTTTACAATGACATGTTCCAGAGCGCGGGACTTAAAAACGCGCTTGGAATCGAACTTCCTTACGGAGTGACTGTGACAGTCCGTACACCGCAGGGAGACTGCGCTGGCCAGAATGATAAGAGCTTACAAATGTCAGGACATTGCCCGGCGGGAAGCATAGTCTTCGTCATGAACTTCCGCCATGAGCCTGTGGAGCTTACCAGAATTGGTGAGTGGACGGACGCAGAGACAAAAGAAAAAGTCAGCGGCATCCTTAAGCTGGAGAAGCTGTCGTGCAGAATATTGACGGCCGGACTGCCGCAGAGATAGCAATAGTTTGGCTCGCGCCCATTTTTGATGGCTGAACTGGTTGGAAAAAATGGTTGATGAATCCGCCTCTTGAGCGTACAATAACGCTTGAGGCGGATTTTTTATATCGTAGAAAAGTCCTTTGGACTGACCTGTGTATAAAAAGCATTCCGTGGGAAGGAGGCGGCGTATGCCTTTACATACGATATTAATTAAACCCGTATCAGGGTTGTGCAATATGCGCTGTGATTATTGCTTTTACTGTGACGAGATGGAAAAGAGAGAGGTGGCGTCCTACGGGATGATGTCCGAGGACACCCTGAAAAACATCGTGAAAAAGGCCATGCGTCAGGCGCGGGGCGAGATTTGTTTTGCCTTTCAGGGGGGAGAACCTACCCTCCGGGGACTTGAATTCTTTCGAAAAGCGGTCGAATTAGAGGCTCGTTTTAACAGAGGCGGCGTCCGTGTGTTAAATGCAATACAGACGAACGGACTGGGACTTGATGAAGAGTGGTGCCGCTTCTTCCGCGACAATAACTTTCTCGTGGGGGTGTCCGTGGACGGAACGGCGGCGATCCATGATTTGTACCGCATGGATGCAGCAGGGAATCCGACCTATGAGCGGATAAAGAAGAATATAGACATGCTGGAAGCTTACAAGGTGGAATATAACATCCTGACGGTTGTGACCGCTCCTGTGGCGGAGCATATCAGAGAGATTTATGGCGAATATAAGAAAAACGGATGGAACTATCAGCAGTATATCGCCTGCCTTGACCCGATGGGGGAAGAGCCGGGGCGCAGAGAGTATTCCCTGAGCGCGGAGGCTTACGGGAGATTCCTGACCGTGCTTTTCCGAATGTGGGACAAGGACTGGAGGCGGGGAAAGGCTCCGTATATCCGCCAGTTTGAAAACTATATCGGGATGCTCATGGGATATCCGCCGGAAGCCTGTGAGCAGAGAGGCGTGTGCAGTGTGCAGTGTGTGGCAGAGGCGGACGGCAGCGCCTATCCCTGTGACTTTTATGTGCTGGATAAATACAGGCTGGGGGACTATAATAGTGAGAGCATACAGGAGCTTCTAGGCACAGAGAACGCGGCTGATTTCGTGAAAGAATCACGGAAACTCTGTGAGGACTGTCATAACTGCGAGTGGTACTCCCTGTGCAGGGGAGGCTGCCGCAGACACCGGGTGAAGGACAAGGAGAGCGGACTGTATAAAAATTATTTCTGCGAGAGCTACAAGGCGTTCTTCGGGCAGTGCGGCGGACGCATGAAGGAGATCGCGGCATTTATGTCAGATAAAAAGAGATAAGAGAGGGGTCAGATTATGGTGATGGTATTTGTATTTTTTTTAGTGAGTATTCTTTCCTCGCTGGCCGGTTCGATATGCGGGATCGGGGGCGGAGTCATCATCAAGCCAGTGTTGGACGCCACAGGCATCATGAGCGTGAGCAGCATCAGCTTCCTCTCGGGGTGTACGGTGCTTGCCATGTCCATTGTGTCCGTGTATAAAAATATCCGGGCGAAGTCAGCGAAGCTGGACGTGAAAATCGCCACGGCTCTGGCAGTAGGTGCGGCGGCAGGCGGCGTGATCGGAAAGACGATGTTCCAGTCGTTAAAAACGGCTGTGGGAGACGAGAATCTTGTGGGACTTGTGCAGGCGGCAGTGCTCATTGTCATCACGCTGGGAACGCTGATCTATACCATATATAAGGCGCGTATCAAGACAAAGGAGTACCGTCAGGTATGGCTCTGCATCGTCATTGGCATCATCCTCGGCGTGATGTCCAGTTTTCTCGGCATCGGCGGCGGCCCCATCAATCTGGTTGTATTGGCCTACTTTTTCTCCATGTCAACGAAGGAGGCGGCGCTTAGTTCCCTGTATATCATCATGTTCTCCCAGATCACCAGTCTGGTACAGACAGTCGCCACAGGGAGCATACCGGATGTGCAGATATGGTATTTCGCGTCCATGGTTATCGGCGGCATCGCGGGCGGTACGATCGGCAGCAAGATCAATAAGAAGATCAAAGAAGAGGATGTAAATAAACTGTTTATCTTCCTCATGGTGGTGATCGTACTTATCAATATATATAATGTCGTGCGGTTCGGGAGAGCGCTCTAGGCTCTATATCTAAGAAATAATGTAAAAAAACACATTTATTCCTTTGAAAAAATGTATAATTTAACATTTATCTTGACGAAAAAGTTCCTGAGGCGTAAAATCACTGCCGTATTTTGTGTTTAAGATAGATGTGCTGCCTGATGGTACATGTACGAAGCGCTGATGCTTGTACGCCGTCGCCCGGGCGGCAGACAGAGATATATGGATGCCCCGTCAGGGCAGAAGGAGAGGAGACAGAGAGATGCAGTCATCGACAGATTTAAGAAATTTACTGAACAGGATCGACCACAGAGGTTATCCTGCCTATAAAGACACAAAGGGAATGTACCAGTTCCCGGGATATATCCTGTCCATAGACCATGTGCAGGGCGACCCCTTCGCGTCGCCGTCAAAGGTCAGTGTGCGCGTGAGCGGAAAAACGGCGGGATTCCCGCAGGAGTTATATAAGGACAGACACCAGCGCGTTGCTTTACAGGATGAACTGACAAGACAGTTCGGAAGAAGAGCGGATCAGTTTGCCTTCAAGGCAAAGGGTTCAGGAAAAAGCGGACTGATCTCGGTGAGCCGCTGTTATCAGGAGGTTCTTGAGCGCACGGCGTGTCGTCTTGACCCGAAGAGCGGGGACATCATCCTTCGCATGGAGATCGGCTTTCCGGCGAACGGAAGAACAATCAACGCAAGAGAGTTAGAAAAGATTCTCTTTGACTTTGTGCCGGAGTGTGTGAAGGCGTCTTTATTTTACAAAAACATGGACGCAAACAGACTGCGCGCCATCGTCGATCTGGCGGAGGATCAGCAGTATATCAGAGAACAGCTTCCGAAGCTGGGACTGTGCGCTTTCGTGGCGGACGGGAGCATCCTGCCCCGTGAGAGCGGCATCTCCCCGCGTCCCATGAAGGGCGGCGTGAAGTTCAAGTCTCCGAAAGAGCTGGAAGTGACCATAGAACTGCCCCATAAAGGCAAGATCACGGGCATGGGCATCCGCAAAGGAATCACCCTCATCGTGGGCGGCGGCTATCATGGAAAGTCCACACTCTTAAAGGCATTGGAGCTGGGCGTATATAACCATATCGCGGGTGACGGGCGCGAATATGTGATTACAGACGATACAGCCATGAAAATCCGTGCGGAGGACGGCAGGAGCATCCAGAAGACAGATATCTCCATGTTCATCAACGACCTGCCAAACGGAAAAGATACCGTGGGATTCTGCACAGAGGACGCCAGCGGAAGCACATCTCAGGCGGCCAATGTGGTGGAGAGTATTGAGGCGGGCGCATCCCTTCTCCTCATCGACGAGGATACAAGCGCGACGAACTTCATGATCCGTGACGAACTGATGCAGAGAGTTATCCACAGGGACATGGAGCCTATCACGCCGTTTATCGAACGCATCCGTGAACTGTACGACGATTACGGCATTTCCACTGTCATTGTCGCCGGAAGTTCAGGCGCGTACTTCCACATCGCGGACAGTATCATCCAGATGGACCGCTATGTGCCGAAGGATATCACGGAATACGCCAAGAAAGAGGCGGAGAGCTTCCCCATGATCAGCGGGCCGGAGGCGGCGGCCAAGAAGCCGGACTTTAGAAGATGTCCGAGGGCGGGACAGGCGTTCAAAGGAAACGACCGCATCAAGATGAAGACCATGGGAAGAGAAGCCGTTATGATCAATAAAGAAACCATCGATCTGCGCTATGTGGAGCAGATCACGGACAGCGAACAGGTGACGGCGCTCGGATACTGTATGCGCTACGCGCAGAAGCATATCCTCGACGGCAGAAAAGATCTGCGCACAGTTATAGATGAACTGGAAAAGGTGATCGAAAAAGGTACGCTTGCCGCGTTGTGCGAGAGCAGCTCCAGCGTGTCGTGCATGGCAGTGCCGAGACGGCAGGAGATATTTGCGTGTTTTAACAGGTATCGGGGACTGAAGCTTTAAGGTGTTTAGTTCATCTTTACAGGACGCGGCGTGGACGCAGATGTATCGATCGCGGACACGCTTTCGCTCGGGCCACAACGCAGCGGTACATAGGACCGCAGAGGACGCGGCCCAAGTACCGGCGTTGTTCTACGGTCCTTGATCAATACATCTGCGTCCGAGCCGTGCTTCCAAAAGATAGACATATAATGTGCAGTCCGCGCCTGCATCAATATAGATACGGGCGCGGGGCGTCGAAAGGGGAACGGAGAAGGAAGTGCGGTGCGTTATACGGCCGCATAAAAGGCGGCATTAGAAAAAGGTTTGGATAGAGGAGGAGAGCGATAGTTATGGAACTTATAAAAGGAAGGCCAGAGGATGTAACAGGAAGGCTGGATAAGGAGATACGGGTATATGACCTTCTGGATTCGCTGGGAGTGGCTTATGAGAGAATCGACCACGAGGCGGCGATGACCATGGAGGCGTGTGAAGAGATTGACCGCACTCTGAGCGAGGGAGTGGAGGAAGGTGTGACGATCTGCAAGAATCTTTTTCTGTGCAACCGTCAGGAGACGGACTTTTATCTTTTGCTGATCCCGGGGGACAAGCCGTTTAAGACAAAATATCTGTCCGCGCAGATCGGCAGTTCCAGACTGTCTTTTGCAAAGCCAGAATACATGGAGAAGTATCTGGACATTACGCCGGGGTCAGTGAGCGTTATGGGTCTGATGAATGACAGTGAGAAAAAGGTGCGGCTTCTGATCGATGAAGACGTGCTGTCGAATGAATATTTCGCCTGCCACCCGTGCATCAACACATCAAGTCTAAGGTTTTTGACAAAGGAGCTTATAGAAAAGGTGATTCCGGCGATGGAGCATGAGCCGGTGATGGTGAAGCTGTAAGGCAGATATAAAAAATATATGCGGCAGGTGAATAGTCCTGCCGCTATTGTTATCAAATAGTGAAGTGCAGACTGGATAAAATAATATATTGTATTGTAACGACAAAAGCGTTACAATATTGAAAAGGAGATGATTATATATGGAAAAAACCGCAACATTGAATTTAAGGGTGAATCCGAGAGTAAAGGCACGGGCGGAAGAAGTACTTTCCCGGCTGGGGATTCCTATGTCAACAGCAGTAGATATGTATTTGAACCAGATTTCCCTGACAGGGGGGATCCCTTTCAGTGTGACACTGCCTAAAGCGCCGGCTTCTGTTGATACGGATCTGATGAGTGTTCAGGAAATTCATGACAAGTTGAAGGAAGGATATGAAGATGTGGGGGAGGGAAAAGTGCAGGATGCTGCTTCTGCATTTGCCAGATTCAGAGAGGAACATTAAATGAAGCGATATACAGTACAGATTACGGACAAAGCGTTGAAAGACATGGAAGAAATCTATACCTATATTGCTGAGCAGCTTCAGTCACCCGAAAATGCAATGAACCAATATAACCGTATTGCAAAAGGAATCGAAGGATTAGATATCTTCCCGGAGCGTGTACGTGTGATGGAATCAGAACCAGAACACAGCATGGGCCTGAGGCAATTTCCAATAGATAATTTTTCTGCATTTTATATAATTGAAGGTGGTTGTGTGATCGTGACGAGAGTGCTTTACAGTGCATCAGATATCAGCAGAAGATTACTGGAGATATAATAAGGAGACATACCATGAAATTTTTCCACTTATCAGACCTCCACATCGGAAAACAACTCCACCATTACAACCTTCGCGGGGATCAGGAGCACATCCTCTCAGAGGTTATTTCCTATGCGGAGGATATACACCCTGACGCGATCCTCATTGCCGGGGACATTTACGATAAATCAGTTCCTTCGGGCGAGGCGGTCAGCCTGTTCGATGATTTCCTGACCCGGCTTTCAAATATACGCCCGGCGATCCCAGTTCTTATCATCGCGGGAAACCACGACTCCGCGCAGCGGCTTGATTACGCCAGCCGTCTTCTCGGCAGTCATCACATCCACATCTCGGGGAAGGCGCCGGAGACGGAAGGGGAGCATCTGAAAAAGGTCGCGCTGACAGACGAATATGGAGAGGTTTATTTTTACCTGCTCCCGTTTTTAAAGCCGGGATATGTGCGGGGACTGCACGGCGGGGAACTGCCGGAGAGTTACACGGACGCGGTGAAAATGGTGCTGGAGAGAGAAGGCATTGATTTTTCTAGGAGGAATGTGCTTGTGTCCCATCAGTTCTACACCGGAAACGGGGAGCTGCCCGAGACTTGTGATTCTGAGCTTCTGAGTGTGGGCGGTATTGACAATGTGGATATTTCAGCAGTGAAAGATTTTGATTATGTGGCGCTGGGGCATCTGCACGGCGCGCAGAGAGTGGGCATGGATCATATCCGCTACTGCGGGACGCTCCTGAAATATTCGGTCAGCGAGGCAGGGCAGGAGAAGTCCCTCCATGTAGTCGAGCTTGGCGCGAAGGGCGAGCCTGTGCATATTGAGAAGCTTCCGCTCCATCCGCTGAGAGATGTGCGGAAACTAAGGGGAAATCTTGCGGATATCATCGCACAGGCATCAGGAAGCCGACAGGCAGATGTCTCACAGCAGACAGACGTGCCGAGGCAGAATGACTATGTGAGCGTTACCCTGACGGATGAGGTCGATCCGTACAAACCAAAAGAACAGCTTGAAAAAGTGTACAGCCACATTCTTGAGGTGCGCACTGACAACGAGCGGACGAGGAAGAAGCTGGAATTTTCCGAGGCGGATATCCGTATCGAGAACCCGCTGTCTGTGTTCGGTGAGTTCTACCGTGAGATGCAGGGGAGGGAAATGACGGAGGAGGAACAGGATATTCTTGGCAGGGTATTCGACACAGTAAGGGGGGACGAGCCATGAGACCAGTAAAGCTTACCATGTCTGCCTTTGGATCTTACTCCGGGGTGGAAGTGATTGATTTTACGGAAATGCAGGGCGGACTTTTCCTTATTACCGGGGATACGGGAGCCGGGAAGACGACCATCTTCGATGCTGTCACCTACGCCCTTTATGACAGAACCAGCGGCGGCAGGCGCGACGGAAATATGATGCGCAGCCAGTACGCGGCGGAGGATACGGATACTTATGTGGAATATACATTTTCCTACCGAGGCGGAGTGTATACAGTGCGCAGGAATCCGGAGTATATGCGCGTGGGAAAACGTAAGAACGCGGACGGAACGCTGCGCCTTGTAAAAGAGACGGCAAAGGTGAGCCTGCTTCTTCCCGACGGCAAGGAATATCAGGGAAAGAAACGGGACACAGACCAGAAGATCGAGGAGATCATCGGACTGGACGCGGGGCAGTTTACACAGATTGCAATGATCGCGCAGGGGGATTTCCTAAAACTGCTTCACGCAGAATCCAGAGAACGCAAAAAGATTTTTTCAAGGATTTTCCAGACGCAGATTTATTGGCGGATGCAGGAAGAGCTAAAAGAACAGGGTAAACAGTTGTATATCCGCCTGAAAGAGAACGAGACAGACATCCACCGGGAGATGTCGAGAGTGGATGTTGGCATCACGCGGCGACCGGAGGGGACGATCCAGAATATCGAAGAGCGCTGGCAGGAGCTTAACAGCATTTCTATGCCGCCTGCGGAAGAGGTTTCTGCAATTTTAAAGGATATACTGGATGAGGGAAAGCAATGCGCCAAGTCGCTCGAAAAAGAAGAAAAAGCACTCCGCAAAGAAGCGGAGGAACTGCGTATAAGTATTGAGAAAAAGCAGGAGACAAACCGCATTTTCGACCTTCTGGAGCAATCGCAGACGCGTCTTTCGCAGCTTGAAGCCGGGCGCGGCGAAAAGGAGGAACTGAAGCAGCAGGCGCTTATGGGAGAGCGGGCGGAACGTGCCCGCAGTCTGGAAATACAGGCGATCCGCACGAAGAAGGAGCTGGAAAAGACAACAGAAGATATGCGGCAGCTTCTGGCATGGAAAAAGGCACATGAGACGGATGAGGAAAAGCTAAGAGAAAAGGTATGCGCGTTGGAGAAAGATTTGGCGCGGGTTGAGCCGGATATGCAGGAGGAGATCGTCCGTCTGAGAGAATTTTTGCCCCGCTTTGTGAATATGCGCAAGCTGAGAAAGGAAAATGCGGAAAGGGCGGAAGAACTGTCCCGCTGTATGAAAGCGTGTCAGACGGCCTCGCAGAAGTACGAGCAGACTTATGAGATGTTTTTCAGGGAGCAGGCGGGGATCATGGCAAAAGGACTGGAAGAAGGGAGGCCCTGCCCGGTGTGCGGGTCTGTCCATCATCCAGTGAAAGCGTCCCTGCCGGGAAACGCGCCGGATCAGGAAGCGGTAGAGCAGGCGAAAACGCGCCGGGATGATGCGGAGAAGGAACGCTCTTGGGCACAGGAAAACTACCAGCGCGTCCGCGCGGCTTTAGAAGCAGAGCAAGCCGCGTTGAGAGAAGTGCTGCCGGAATTTGATGAGGACAGCGAAATGGTGGTGAAAACCCGGCTGAAAGCGGCGGAAGAGGAGCTAAAGAGTAAGAAGGACGTTCTTGCAAGCGCACAGCGCGAGTATCAGAAAAGTGCAGAGGAGAACCGCCGCAGGAGCGGGCAGCTTGAAAGCCTCGCCGCGCAGAAGGACAATCTGGAAAAGCGTTTTTCCGAGGAGCAGGAGGATTTCAGGGAGGAGATCAGAAAACAGCAGTTTGCCGGGCAGGACGAATACCGCGAGGCAAAGCGCTGGATCGAAGGCTGGCAGGACAAAGCCGTTCAGGTCAAGGAGTATGAGGACGCAGTCCTGAAAGCACACGCTCAGACAGAGACGTTGAAGGAACAGACCAAAGGGAAGAAGCGTGAGAATGTAGACGGGGACAAGGAGCATCAGAAAGAGCTTGCACGGCAGGCAAAGGAGAAGGAGAAGGCTCGTCTGGATATCCACGGGAAAAATGTGGGAAATCAGGCTGCTTATGACGCGCTTTTGAAATGCTTCGGCTCGCAGGAGGAACTTCGGAAACAGTATGAGGTGGTCGGCAACTTAAGCCGTACTGCCAACGGAAGCTTAAGCGGCAGTGTGAAGCTGGACTTTGAGACCTACGTGCAGAGAAAATATTTCCGTCAGATTATACAGGCGGCCAACCGCAGACTGGCGCGGATGACGTCTAATGAATTCATCCTGCAGTGCCGGGAGATCAGGGATCTGAGCAGTCAGGGACAGGCGGGTCTTGATCTGGACGTGTATGACATGGTTACAGATTCCGTGCGCGATGTGAAATCCTTATCCGGCGGCGAATCCTTCATGGCGGCTCTGTCCATGGCTCTTGGACTGGCGGATATCGTACAGAATACAGCGGGGGCGGTAAGCCTTGAGACGATGTTCGTAGACGAGGGTTTTGGCTCGCTTGACGATGCTTCGAGGGAGCGGGCGATACAGATCCTAAAGGAGCTGGCGGGAGAGAAAGGACTGGTGGGAATTATTTCCCATGTAAATGAGCTGAAAGAGCAGATCGACTGGAAACTGAACGTGAGAAAGAGCGGGCAAGGAAGCCATGCAGAGTGGGTGTGTTGACAAGGAGCGGTATAACCGGAAACAAGCTGATAATATAAGAATAAAATGAGGGGTTCCGAAAATGGAATCCCTCATTTTATTCCCATACCACGTTTCTATCTTATTCTATACCATTTTTAAATACTGTACGCTGTACGCCGGCATGACGAGCTGTCCTTGGAGAGCGATAGTATTTTCTTCGCTGTCAGCTTCAAGCACGGGGCAGAAATCACCATGCAGTTCATGGTTGTTTGCCGTGTACTCCGAATCCGATGCGTTGATTGCCACGAGCATACGTTCCTTCTCAGTTTTGCGCTCAAAGACAAGCTGATGATTTGTAAGGACGACATTCTTATAAGAACCATTGCACAGCGCGTCGCTCTTATGCCGGGCGGTGATCAGCTTTCGGATAAAGTCTGTCAGATCATTGGGTTTTGGTTCTTCGAAGCACGGCCTTAACGCATAGTCATTATCCGGGGCCTTCGCGCCTTCCTCTCCCCATTCGCTTCCGTAGTAGAGACAGGGAATACCCGGCATACCAAAGAGCAGGCCATATGCAAGAGGGATGTGCTCCTTGTTTGTCAGGATCGTGGCCAGCCTCGACACATCGTGATTGTCCACGAAGGACATCAGGTGCTTGCCGCGGTAAATGCACCACTGCTCGGAACCGTACTGGCGGTTCAGTGAGTGTGCGATCTCAAACATGTTCATGCTGTTGAAGCTGGAATAAATACCCTTGTAGCACTCGTAATTCGTACAGCTATGGAGCATCTCATCGTTGACGATCAGGTTATAATCTCCGAAGAGCACCTCTCCGATGAGGGCAAAGCCGGGTTTGAGTTCCTCGCAGTAAGCGCGGAGCCTTCGCATGAAATTGTGATCCAGACAGTACGCCACATCCAGTCTCAGTCCGTCGATTTCAAACTCCTCGATCCACATTTTCACACAGCTTAACAGATAGTCAACGACCGCCGGGTTCTGGAGATTCAATTTCACCAGTTCATAATGGCCTTCCCATCCCTCGTACCAGAAGCCGTCGTTATATCCGCTGTTTCCGTCAAAGCTGATGTGGAACCAGTCCTTGTACTGGGAATCCCATTTTTTCTCCTGTACGTCCTTAAAAGCCCAAAAACCCCGGCCTACATGGTTGAAAACGCCGTCCAGCATGATTTTCACATTGTGCTCGTGGAGTTTTTGGCAGACAGCCTTGAAGTCCTCGTTCGTTCCAAGGCGGCAGTCGATTTTCAGGAAATCTCTTGTGTCATACCCGTGGTTGTCGGATTCAAAGATTGGATTTAAAAGGATAGAACCAATTTTAAGATCTTCCAGATATTCCGCCCATTCGGCAATCTTTAAGATGCGGTGTCCCGTCACGCCGTCATTGTGGACGGGCGCCCCGCAGAAGCCGATGGGGTATATCTGGTAAAAAGTTTCATTGTAAGCCCACATAGTTTAAGTCCCTTCTTTTCACACTTTATTTTTTTGAGCGCCTCTCACAGCGGAGATGCCGCAAAAGCGGCACGGCGCAGGTATAATGTTTACCAAGATTATACCATGTCCTTCGGACATGTTACGCTCCGCAGGATGCACACGGTTTGCAAAGGATTGCCGCCCCTTGGTCGGCCGCAAACCGGCGCGGGTATAATGTCTGCCGACATTATACCATAAATATTCATATAAAAGAAGACTGCTTGCGTCACAGTTTATGCGGGGCAGCGACACGGGACAGGGATGCGGCGGCGGATAAAGGGGTAAAAAAATAGTAAAAGCAGTAAAAATGGCTGAAAATGGCGGAAAACAGAAAATTGTGTTGTTTTTAGTGTGCTAAAGTGATAGTATAGATTTTATAAATTGGCGGATCAATATGGTTCGTATAGGGGAATATGAGAAGGCATTGCTGTGAAGTGACGGCAATGGTTAAAATACGGGGCGGAAAATAGTGAATAAGGGTTGGAAACGAATAACAGCATGTATCCTCAGTGCGGCGGTGCTTTTTGAAGCAGTGCCTGTAAGCGCATCTGAGAAGAGGGAAACCGGCAACAAGGCGTCCCAGACAGAGATCGCCCTTTTTTCGGAAGAAGATATGATTTTAGATATAAGCGGAACATCAGGCGTATCTGGCGCGAAAGTGTCAGATGCGCCTGATGCTGTTAATGGAACGGAGTATACCCCCCCCCGTAATCAAAATGGCGATGGGACAGCGGCAGACGCAGCCGACGGCGGGGCAGAGCTTTCCGCAGGCAGCGGGATGAATGAGGAACCGCAGGATGTTACGGCGCTCTATGCCGATGGAAAGATAAAGATATATACTCTGGAACAGCTTGAAGCGGTCGGGAGCGGTCAACCCGTCATGTCAGGAGACGGCAAGGCGGAGACATTCGGTCAGGGCGAGGCTGTGACAGCAGGTGAAATACCGGTTACATACAGCTTAGATACTTCTTATGAGCTGATGGGGGATATACCCCTTAATACAGAAAATATCTGGACGCTGCCGGAAGGATTTTCCGGCACATTCTCAGGCGGCGGCACGGCCGATTCGCCGCTCTACGATAATTCCACAGATACGATCTATATTTATAACAGCTACCAGATTGCAATGCTCTGTTCGGACACAGGGGCAGAAGAACCAGTCATGTCCCATGACATGATCGCGGAAGAGTTTGGCATGGGACAGTTTGTGTACCCTGACGGCACAGTCGCGGATGCTGCGCAGGAGGCAGCGCAGGGTTATCTTACTTACAGCAGGGAGCATAACTATGTGCTGTCGGCGGAGTTTACAGCGGAACGTCCGACCCTGAAAGCGCAGGTGCTTGCCCAAGAGAACGGGGCGGAAGGAAGAGATTTCAAAGGACAGGTCATATATGAAGAGGGCGGTACAGAGTATATCCTGATCGGGAATAAAGAACAGCTTGCCGCCATCGGGAGCGGTGATACTGTATATCCGGCGGTATATCAGGCTAAAAGCACCAATTTAGGTATAAGCTGGCAAATCGACTATGACGACAACGGAAATCCCATCATGCTCTACGGCGGGGACGCTGACCTGACGGCGGAGCAGAACGGGGTAAAGGACTATACGTTTGGAAAGCCGGAAAGCGCTCCTGTTTTAAAAGGACGATGTGGAGTCGTGCAGACCGGAGAGAAGAAGGGCACCATCAACCCGAATATGGATATTGACAATCTGGGACATAAATACGACACAGATGAGAATTACATTATCTTTAGAGACATTGATCTGGGCGGTGAGAGTGAGCCATGGACCCCTCTGATGTTCTCCGGGACTATGGAAGGCCGCCTGTGGATGGAGAAAGACGTATCTGTGACGATTTCTGATATTTATATCAGCCAGTCGGGAAAACTTCCCATCGATGAATATATGGGAATCGGCTTTTTCGGTACTATATCAAATAAAAATAACGGGACAGATACGATATCTCTTGGGACAGCAAAGGTGTCTCATTTGATTTTGAACGAAGTAAGTGTGTCCAATAGTTCATCGGAAATAAAGAAGGAGTTTTCTCTAGTTGATGTCCTTCTCGGATCGCTGCTCAATTCCGTTGAGGATGATCCTGCCACATTTGCAACAGGCGGTTTTGCTGGGCGCATTTACGGCGACGCCGTTGTCTCTGACTGTGAAGTGAGGAACCTGAAGACTTTGAGTAACACGCAGGATATCTCAGGCGGCTTCGTCGGACATCTGGAGGGAATTACGAGATACGATGTGCTTACCGGAGGTGCAGGTAACTTACTCTCTTTTCTTACACAAGTTTTAAATATCATCCCCGTGCTTGGACTTGGGGATCTTATTACTCTGCTCATCAACGGCGGACTTCTTAATGTGGGAAATCTTATTCCCATCGGGTATTACAGTCCTGTGGTGGAGAATTGTAAGGTGACGGGAATATCCGAGGGGACGATCGGCAGCAGCACGACAAGGTTTAACGGGGGATTTGCCGGGCGGCAGATCGGCAGTACGGCAAAGAACTGTACCGTATCTTCCACTGCGGAGCTTACCGTGCAGGCGAGCAGCTTCGGCGGCGGCTTCAGCGGCGCTGTCGTCAATGCTGAGATCAAAGGTGCTCTGAGCAGTCTGGGCGTTGATCTGGCAAACTCGGCGTTCCAGTCAGTCGCTGCGGAATGTAGGGTGGATGTTCCTCTGAAGGTTCAGGCAGAAGACAAATATGCAGGCGGCTTCACCGGCGTGTTGGCGAACAGTTATGCCATTGATCCTACCGTCAATGGAGTCAAAGCAGTCAGCGCGGCATCCCGGGCGGGCGGTCTGGCTGGGTATAGTACTGTGGGTTGGGGGATCAATGCGGATCTTACCGATCAGTTCGGAACCTATAAAGATGATCTTCTCACCGCTGTCAAAAAGCTGCTCGGCGAACTTCTTCAAGGAGACTCGCAGGGAGATGTGCTGTCACTGGTTGGCGTTAAAGCGGCTGAAATCTATGGGGCGGATGTAACGGGAGATAATCTCATTGTCTCTGTGACCGGGTCTTATGCCGGAGGACTGGTAGGGCAATCGGACGGCATAGTGATGAGAAAGTCGGAGCAGACCCTGTTAGACGAACTGCGGCCGTTTAAGAAAGGGCATATAAGCTATACGGGACAGAACCGGGGGAACTCCCTTTCTGGACTGTCCGCTGTGTCCGCAGGGCAGAAGAACGCGGGCGGGGCAGTGGGAGAGATGAAGGTTGCCAGCGCGGGCGGACTTTTGGATACTGTGCTCGCTCTGGGGAACTATATGCCCTTTACCGTGGAGAATGTAGACATTATCGGAGTATCGGCGGGATATAAGGTGACAGCGGCGGAAAATGCGGGCGGAGCGTTCGGAGAGGCGGTCGGCGGAACGATAACAAATGTAAATGTCTCCGGGATCGCCGAAGTATCATCTGACAAAAAGGCAGCCGGGTTCGCGGCGGTGACGGGAACGGGAAGCCTTGCGGAGAGCGGCGGTCTTGACATCCTTGGTCTTGGACTGATCGAGGTAGGCGGTCTGCTCAGCGTGGCGGACGCTATTGAGACTGTGATCGGGGACAGCAGCGTGACCGGGACGGGATTTACAGTGTCCGCCGTGGCCGCGTCGGGCAGTACGAGCGATGTAAACCCGAACATAGCGGGCGGTTTTCTCGGCGTGAGCGCGAGTACGAAAGCGTACAACTGTAAAGTGAACGGACTAAAAAAAGTCCAGACAGACAAGGAAAGCGGGATTGCAGGAGGATTCGCGGCACAGTCCACAGCCAGCAGTCTTGCGGGTGTCACGGAAAGCGCATCCGTTTCGGGCATCGCTGATATCAATGGGTTGGTCAGCGCGGTCAATTATCTTGTTCCGCAGTATACCGGCTGTCAGGTAAACTTTGTGTCCGCAGGGGGATACGCGCAGGTTACAGGCTGCGCGGCGGGCGGGTTTGCCGGGGATTTTCAGAGCGGTACGGTCAACAAATTAAAGGACGCAGAGACACTCCCGGCAGACTATGACGGCTATGCGGTAAAGGGACTGGAGAAGATCGAGGGCAGTATATATGCAGGAGGCTTCGGCGGGAACGTCTATACGGGCGGACTTGCGGACACAGGCGGACTCTCTCTCCTCGGCGGACTTGTACAGGCGGATGTGGGGAATCTGGTGCGGGTGCTGGATGTGTACGTGCCTTACATATACGACGCGGGCGTACAGTCCGCTTATGAAGAAACGAACGGAGAGGGCAGCGCCGGACTGGCGGGATTCTCCGTCATAGCCACAGATACGGAAGAAAGCTACGCCGGAGGCTATATCGGATACGGACGGGGCGTACAGATCAAAAACAGCAATGTTAAAGAACTTAAATACACAGAAGTGACGGACAGCACCATACTTTCCGCCGGAGAATACGCGGTGCAGGCGGCGTCTGCGGCGGGCGGATTTGCCGGAGTGCTCGATATCGGAGACGCGGCTTCGGTCGGTTCCGGACTTTCCCTTCTGGGGACTATCAGCGTCGATGAGCTTGTGCAGGGGTTGTCTGTGGCAGCGTCACGGATTGAGAACTGTCATGTGCAGGGGCGTCCGGGCGGGTTCAGTATCCTTGCCTCGGGGGAGGCGCGCGCAGCGGCGGGACAGGCAGATGCCATCGGACACGCCGGAGGCTATGCAGGCGAGGTAAGAGGCGCGTCCATATCCAACTGCGACGCTCTGAATTTTGCTTATATCGTGGGACAGGAGAGCGCCGGAGGGTACGCGGGCAGCATTGAGCCGGGAGATGTGGCTTCCGTGGCGGAGGATACGAAGATTCTTGAAGGACTTGTGACTGTGAGCAGTCTTGCGAGTATTTTAGAGAGCTTCATCCCTGTCATCGAGGTGAGCAAAACGACCGCCATTCCCTGCGGGGGATGCGTGTGGGCCGACGGCTTCACAACAACTGCGGACGACGGGACAGTCATCCGCGCCCGGGGCATGGCAGGCGGTTATACCGGGCATAACGTGGGTGGCAGAATCGAGGGGAGCGCTGAGAAAGAAGCCGCCGCATACCGGATCAGGACTGTGTACGGCGGAGAATATGCAGGAGGCTTCACCGGGTTTATGGAGGCGGGCAACGTGGCGGATACGGGATCTCTGTCCGTCCTCTTCGGCCTGATCGAAGTGAACAGTCCGGCAGCCGTCCTTCAGGCTGTGTATCCGACAGAGACCAACACTGCCGTGTACGGCCCTCTTAGAGGACTAACCGTTCAGGAGTGGAACGACTGGGTGGCCTTCGTAGGATCGGATAAGTCATACGGCGACAAGATCCAGCAGATCGTACAGGACGCTCCCGTGGAAGGGATGGACAGCGACGCGCTTCTTGCGGAGTATATCGACACTTACGCATATGGCTATGACGTCACCGCCGGGAGGACGCAGCCGGGAAGTATGAGGACAGAGGGCGGCGCAGCCGGAGGCTATGCGGGCAGGATGGAAGGCGGCGTCGTGACAGACGCGCTGGCTATGGATGTCAGAAGCGTTGCCGCCCTGCGCAGCGCTGGAGGATTTGCGGGGGAGATGCTCACCGCAAACGTGGCGAATCTGGGAAATATCGGCATAGGGGAACTGGATGTTATAAACAATCTGGGACTGTTAAGCACGTTTGTCCCGGCTGTCAACGGAGGAACCGCCGTGGGTTGGCAGTCAGGCGTCCGGATCACTGCCAATGGAGTGAAGGCGCAGGACAGTCCTGCCGTTGGGTATGCGGGAGGCTACGTCGGACATATGGTCGGCGGGCAGATCGGTGTGGCACAGGACAGCGGGGAGAACGATATCCAGAACTTAAGAAGAGTGGACGGAACCTATTATGTGGGAGGCTTCGCGGGACTGATCGAGTCAGGCGGCGCCCTCAGCCTGAATACGGACGAGGCGGGACTGCTGGATAAGATTCTCAATCACCTGATTGACTCCGAGGATCTGGCTCAGGTGCTCAATGCGACAATCTCAACAGTTGACAATGCCCATGTAAAATCATGGGATGAGTGGGGAATCATCGTAAACGGCGCATATACAGATGGTTCCGGCGGAACAGGCTACGCTCTCGCGGCGGGCGGGTTCGCCGGGAGTATCACCGGGGCGGTAATCGGGAGCAAGAGAGAGAATCCCAGTGACAGCGGCAGTCAGGGCAACGGTACATGGTTTCCGGGCGATGATCTGCTGGAGGGCATAGGGACTTCCGCAGAGGGAATCCGTCAGGTGACAGGGGGCAATCACGCGGGAGGCTATGTCGGAGTGGCGGATGTCGGAAGCGCGGCTTCGGTGGGCGACAGCAGCACCATTACAAGTCTGCTTGAACTGCTTAAGCTGGAAAAAGTCAGTGTGGCGGACATGTTCCGTACATACATATTCCATGCGGAAGTGACAGGCTCCGGGGATAACGGTCTGACAGTGAGCGCCAACACCGCGCAGAAGGAAGGCACTCTCGATGAGACGGTTTATTCGGGAAATGCGGGCGGATTTGCCGGGAGCTTTCTCGACGCGACAGTCGAGAATTCCAATGTCCGGGAACTAAGCGCCGTGCGCGGCCTGAACAACACCGGGGGGTTCATCGGCCTGTCGGGCAAGAGCGGTCTGGTCGATCTGGATAAGGTAAACGCGGTGGACGGCTTATTAAACGGCACGGCGGGTGTCCTCGATGTGTTCGGCTCCACTGTGACAGACTGCTCCGTCGCCGGGATGGAAGAGGGTTACACGGTAAAGAGTTCTCAGGGGGTGCAGCAGAGGGCAGGCGGCGTGATCGGCTATGCTGATCTCGCGAGAGTGGAGAACTGTAACGCGGCTGCGCTCAAGCAGGTCTCAAGCGGACAGACGGCAGGGGGATACGCGGGCGAGACAAGCTTTGCTTATCTCGCGGACATAGAGGTCAGCTCCATCCTGCTCAAGGCTCTTGTGCCCGCTCTGAACATGATATTAAAGATCGTGGGAGAAAGCGGACTGACAGGACTGGGAAGCGGGATCAAGATTAATCTGGGCATCATCAAGGTGCAGCTCATAGGGGACGGGAATGTCATAGCGGTGAATCTTCTGGGACTTCCCATCGAGGTGCGTCTCTCGGAGGATGAAGTGAAGTCTGGCAACGGTTTCCTTAAAGTGAATATCGGGGATTCCAGTGTGGAGATCCCTTACTACGACGGGAAAGTCAGTTCTGATGAGGTGGAAAATAATGCGGATCTTAAGATCAGCCTTGTCAAAGCCAACCGCACAAAGATCTCGGGATGCACGGTAAGCGGCATCGCGGACGGCTATGATGTCTACGGCGGCGGTTCAGGCAACGCGTCGGAAGCGCTGAGCACGGACGGCACAGGAAAGGCAGGAGGCTTTGTGGGCCTTAATGGCGAAGGACTACTGGAAGACAACAATATGCTCTACTGCGATACGGTAAAAGGCGAATCAGGAATCACAGCTCCGTTTATCGGGAAACTGGCTTTTGACTCAAGCTATGCAGAGCTGGGGAATACAGAGGATAAGATCGTAGGGGACAATAATACTTATAAAATATACCGCAGCGCCGGGGCGGAATACAGCAAGCTAAGCATCACATCGAAGAGCTTTGAGTCCGAAGCTGACTGGACGAATATCTTTGTCATCAGCCACTATAACAATGTGAAAGAGTTTGCAGAGTTAGAGGACGTGCAGATGATAAGCAGCGATCCGGGCGGGGACGCTCTGGAGTTGGGAGCGTATGTAAACAGCGCGGAGGCAAGGCTCATGGATGGTACGGACACCTTTGAAAACGGAACGTCCGAGACGCCCGAACCCCCGGACGCGCAGGACCCGTGCGATGAGTACATCGACCTGACAGTCAACAAGGTGTGGCGGGATAACAACAATCAGATGGGGAAACGTCCGGATGCGCTCGTGCTGGAGCTGTGGGAGACATATACAGACGGGGATGGAAATGAAATATCTGGGATTCTTGAAAAGATCAACCTCACAGAGCAGGCACATGGGAATACGGCAAATACATGGAAATATGTCCGTCAGGATCTTCCTGCGTATAAGACGGGGGATGGCGGGGAGAAATACTGGATCACATACGAGGTGAGAGAACCGGCAGTACCGGAGGAATACCAGCTTTCAGGTATCGAAGTGTCTGAGGACGGTTTCACCATCACAGTGACGAACTCCCTTCCGTGGTATGATCGGCTTCCTGTGACAGGAGGCATGGGCACTGTCCTGCTCTACGTGATATCCGCAGGCATGATGGGAGGTGTCCTCGTATCTATGGCGGTCTCCTCAGGCAGAAGTCCAAGATACGTCAGCGCCCGCAGACGGCGCAGACGGCGGTGACGCCCCGCCGGGATTATATTGATATGGACGGGGAGAAAGAGCCCGGTTTCATATATAGGAACAAAAGGTTTTCAAATCAATTCATTAGAAGAAAGGAAAAGTTATGAAAAAACTCAAAAAACTGGCTGCGTTTCTGCTGTGCGCAGCCATGATCCTCGCGATGGGGATCACAACATTCGCGGCAGGTGAAAACGCATCCTTAACAGTTAAAGTCAATGCGGATAACACTCTGAAAGGACAGGAACTCTCCGTGTACAAGCTGTTTGACGTGACGGTCACCAGTGGAACTTACAGCTACGCGGTGAATACTGGCTACCAATCCGCGATCGCCACAGCTCTGGAAAAAGAACCGACAACTGCCGAAACCGATGAACTGGTTCAGGCTCTGGCAGCTATGGCGACAGGCTCCCCCGAACTCCAGAAGTTTGCGGACGATTTCACAGAAGCAGCGCTCAAGGATAGCCTGAATGCGACAGCTAAATCAGGAAAGCTAGGAGATGTGACAGAATATACCTTTAATAATCTGGATTATGGGTACTATCTTGTATACCAGACTGGAACGAAGGAGCTGCAGTCTTCCCTTGTTCTTCTGTCAAACGCCACAGGAACCACCGTAGAGCTGAAAGGAGAGGCGCCAAGTATCACAAAAACAGCGGACGCAGACACAGTGGAGATCGGCCAGATCGTCAAATATACAGTGACAGGCACCATCCCGGATACGACAGGATATGCGGACTATCAGTACATCATTCATGATACGCTGACGGACGGACTGGATTTTGTAAACGATGAAAACGGAACACAAGTATCTGCACCTGATTTGAAGATATACGTTCAGATCGGTACTGCACAGGCGGTGGAACAGACGGCAGAACTCTCGGGTAACGGCAACCGAACGATGGAACTGGATCTCTCGACATGGGTTAGAACAAACCAGACGAGCAAAGGAAGTACATTCACTGTCACCTACTATGCGAAAGTAAATTCAGACGCAGTAGTGGAAACGAATAACAGCGCTTCTCTTGAGTATGGAAATGCTCAGGGAGAGACAACGACTACAACTCCCGTAAAGGCAGATACGCCTACATACCCGCTGGACATCAGAAAAACGATAAAAGGTGAGGCTACACTGCTGGAAGGAGCAAAATTTCGCCTTTACAGGAATGAGATGGACGCCACGACTCCTGCAAATAAGGACAATGCCATTAAGGTAACGGGAAGTGCAGGGGAGTATACGGTAGCGATCGATCAGACCACGGGGAATATGGATATGGAGACAGCCGCCGCCGAAGTGGGGACAGGGTACAACCTTCACTTAAACGGTCTTGCGGCGGGCGACTACTGGCTCGTGGAGACAGACGCCCCTGCCGGATACAATAAGCTGTCTGCGCCCATAAAAGTGACCATCACAAAGGCAGGGGAACAAACTTGGACAGTGGCGAAAAACGGCACGGATGAGCAGGACAAGGTCATTGATATCGAGAACAGCAAGGGTACGGTCCTTCCGGAAACCGGAGGCGCCGGGACGATCATCTTTACCGTTGCGGGCGCAGTCCTCGTCATCGGTGTGGCGGTCAGCTTCGCAGTGAGCAGAAAGAACGCGGGGGCAGCAGGACGCAGACACGGCAGGCCGAGACGCAGGAAATAGATACGAAAGCTGCATAAAAGGACAGTGTTTATATCATAAATGGAGAGTGCAATGGGAAAAGACAGAAAGAGAAAGATGTTCGACATAATCCGCATATTGGTTCTTGTGGCCGCGCTCTCCGTTATGCTGTATCCCACGGTAAGCAATTATCTGTATGAGAAGAACAGTTCAAGGGTTGTGTCGCGGTATGACGAGGAAGTCGTAAAACTAAGCCAAGAGGAAAAGCAGAGGATGCTGGAAGAGGCCCGGCAGTATAACGGGGAATTAACAGAAGCTCCTGAACTGGCCGATCCGTTCTCACCGGTAAGGGGTGAGATGGACGCGCGCTATGCCTCCCTGCTCGATGTGGACGGCGACGGGATGATGGGATATGTGTGCATCCCGAAGATCGACGTAGAACTTCCCATTTATCACGGGACAAGTGAAAATGTGCTCCAGTCCGGGGTGGGGCATTTTGAAGGGACATCCCTCCCTGTCGGCGGGGAGGGCACACATACAGTTCTCACAGGACACAGGGGACTGCCGTCAAAGCTGCTGTTTACCGAATTGGACGAACTGGAAAAGGGCGACGTATTTTACATCAAAGTGCTGGGAGAGAATTTAGCCTATGAGATCGACCGGATATTGACGGTGCTGCCGGAAGATACACAAGAGCTGTCCGTTGTGGACGGGAAAGACTACGCAACGCTTGTCACGTGTACGCCGTATGCGATCAATACGCACCGTCTCCTTGTGCGGGGACACCGCGTACCGTATGAGGAGGCATCTGCAAAAGAATCCGATGAAATAAGCCATGGATTAAAGGTGCCGTTCGAGGCGGCGGTGCTGCTGACTGCGTTTGCCATACTGGGCGGAATCTTCATCCTGTGGGCGGTCATGAGAAAAAGACGGCAGAAAAGCAGGAAGAGGGACAAGAAGCCGGGGCGCAGGAGACGGCAGGAAAGATGGAGAAAAAGAAGAGGGTTATGAAAAGAAACAGAATATGCAGGGGAGTATTGGCGGTATGTCTGGCGCTTGCCGCGCTCTCTTTCCGTGGAGTACAGGCATGGGCAGGGGAAGACTACGGCTCTCTTACAATATACCTTAACGGCAGGACAGAGACCGGAGAGACGGCTATATTATCGGACGCGTGTTTTTGTATCCACAAAGCAGCGGATATGACAGAGGGGAAATGGACGCTCACAGATGATTTGGAGAAAACAGGGGTCTGCCTTGAGGATATGAGTGCGTCCGTGTCGATGGAAAATGCCCAGATTCTTTACGACTGTGTCCGGGAAAATGAAATCCAAGGAGAACAGGCAATGACCGGGGCAAATGGCAGTGTGCACTTTGACAATCTGGAAGAAGGACTGTATCTCGTATGTCAGGAAGGAGACTGTGTATGGGAAACAGAGGATGAAAGAATAACCTTCCGGTCCGCGCCGTTTCTTATAAGTATACCGGAGGATATCGGCGGAGAGAGTGATGTGTGGGATGTATCTGCGAGACCAAAGACCGAGTGGAGCAGTTATACGCATTTACCGGATGATAAAGGAGAGACGCCGGACAGCGGCAAACACCCCGATAACGAAGGACAGGACGGCGAGGGGCAGCCGGATAACGAAGGACAGGAAAACGGAGAGACCCCGAACAGAGGCGAACGGGAAGACGGAGAGACGCCGGACAGTGGCGAACAGGAAAGCGAAGAACAGCAGGACAGGATGGGAGCGGCAGGGACCGGAGACGCAGAGAATATAGCGAATCTTTTGATATTGTCGGTCTCCTGCATCGTACTGGCAGGTACAGTGGCAGGGCCTAGACGGAAGAAAGTGAGGTAATCTCAGGCGGGGACTTGCCAAAATCAGGCATCCTGTGCGGGGCAGGAGCCGTTGCTCACTGCTCTTTGCCCCGCAGCACCCGAACATTCCGTTTGCCATAGACGACCAAGGTGAACAACATGGATACAAGGCAGATGATAATTGTTATGGCGGACACTTCGGGAGTGATATCAATCCAGAAAATGTGCAGGATCATCATGGCATAGAGCAGAGTGGTAGCAACCTTTCCATGGAAATCCGCGCCAACGACTTTGCCCGTTTTGCGGATCATCAAAAGTCCGGTTGTTCCGATGAAGATTTCCTTTAGCACAAGTACGCCAAAGGGCGCCGCCATAAGAGGGAACCGCGTGACAAGGCAGAAGAGCATGGCTGCCTGCGTCAGTTTGTCCGCAATGGGATCCAGTATCTTGCCTACATTGCTCACCGCGTTAAAGCGTCTGGCGATAAATCCGTCGGCCAAGTCAGTGAGGCCGGAGAGGATGAGCAGTGCTCCCGCCGGGAAATAGTCCTTGCGGACAGTGTACAGCCAGATAATAGCCGGGATCAGCAGAAGGCGGAATAAGGAAAGCAGGTTTGGTATCGTTAAAATTTTGTCTTGTGTTTCTTTGTTTGAATTCATTTTTAACTTCCTTGTTTATATCATTTATATTATCTTTGTTCTGCAATCAGTCCGGCATTGCCGGAACAACTGACAGAAAAAGTATATAAGCCTTCGGTTTTTCTGTCAATGCGCGGGGACGAGAAATCGCAGAAAAAGGCCAAAAAGAAAGCCAAAAGGAAACATTCAGGCGCTGATTGACACTAAAACAGACAGAATATATACTTAAGTATATGTAAGAAAAATCTGTCGGCCGATGATACATTGGCTAAGATTAAGAAGCCTTGGCGGGGAGGGGTCTGGATTGAAGAAAAGAAAATATACGAAGAAGAGCGCGGTTGTATTTTTTCTGGCGGCAGCCATGTCTGTACTGATGCTTTCAGGCGTCGTATGGGCGCAGGAGGAGGGGAATATGGCAGATACGGCTGCAGCGGGAAATTCCCCGGGCGGATCTGAAAATACGGCAGGGGCGGTGATGAATGAGACCGTGCTGCTTCAGGATGCAGGGGCAGACGGAGACGCTGACAGCAATATAGACGGAGAATCTGGAGAAAGCGGGACAGGCAGTGTGGATACACCGACAGACACGGATGCCGAAAGCGGGAATACAGGAGAAATCCCGGATGCAGATGGAACCCCGGATACAGATGGAACATCAGGTGCAGGCGGAGCAGGGGGCATAGAAGGAAACGGCCAGCTCCCCGGAGGAGAAACCGGAGATGGCGGACAGGTGCCCGGGGGAGAAACCGGAGACGGCGGGCAGGCGCCCGGGGGAGAAACCGGAGACGGCGGGCAGGCGCCCGGCGGCGGAATGGATCTGCCTTCTTATCTGGAACCCACACAGAAGGTTGATAAGCTGGAGCTTGCGAAACGGGAACTTGTGACACTGTCCGAGGTGAGCATAAAGACGGTTTCTTTCACACCGCAGACCGGAGATGAGGCGGAGCCGCAGACGGCGTTGTGGATCGGAGTCATGGCGGTGGCGGTCATTGCTGCCATTGTCGTTATCGTCATATGGAAGAAACGAAAATGACCTTTGCGTATCAGTTCAGCCATACAGTGCGCGGGAAGCACAAAACATGCTTGCATGTTTTTGCGAGCGGGTATCTGTATGAGCTGAGCGCCCGTTAATGAGTAAAACTGTGGCGTCAGCCACGATAAGCACGAAGTGCGGTTTTACGAATGGCGCGGGCTGAACTGTCACACCTTTGCAGATAAATGTCAAAAAATTCTTGACACAGGGTAAACGGGGGACTATAATATTACAGCATGACTAAAGGAGAAACAGTATACGCCATAGCCCCGGAGTGTGCTGATTTCACATATACAAGCAAGTAAATGTTATGAGATGATTCTATAGGAGGAACACCCATGAAAACTTATATGGCTAACCCTGACAAGATTGAAAGAAAATGGTATGTGGTTGACGCTGACGGATGTACACTCGGACGTCTTGCATCTGAGGTCGCTAAGGTGCTCAGAGGAAAGAATAAACCGGAGTACACACCGCACATCGATACAGGCGATTATGTGATCGTTGTAAACGCAGAGAAGGTAAAGGTTACAGGTAAGAAGCTTCAGCAGAAGATCTACTACAACCACTCTGATTATGTAGGCGGCATGAGAGAGACGACACTCGCTGAGATGATGGCTAAGAAGCCGGAGAAGGTAATCGAGCTTGCTGTTAAAGGAATGCTCCCGAAAGGGCCTATGGGAAGAAGCATGATCAAGAAGCTTCATGTTTACGCCGGACCAGAGCACGCAAATCAGGCTCAGAAGCCGGAAGTTCTCACATTTTAGGCAGAGGTTGAAAGGAGGAAATAACAGTGGCTAACGCAAAATATTACGGAACAGGAAGAAGAAAAAAATCAATCGCAAGAGTTTATCTTGTACCGGGAACGGGCAAGATCACGATCAATAAAAGAGACATCGACGAGTATCTCGGACTTGAGACACTGAAGGTTGTTGTCCGTCAGCCGCTCGTGGCTACAGGCACAACTGACAAGTTCGACGTGATCGTAAATGTATGCGGCGGCGGATACACAGGACAGGCAGGAGCGATCCGTCACGGTATCGCCAGAGCACTCCTTGAGGCTGACGCTGATTACAGACCGGTTCTTAAGAGCGCAGGTTACCTGACTCGTGACCCGAGAATGAAAGAGCGTAAGAAGTACGGCCTCAAGGCTGCCCGTCGCGCTCCGCAGTTCAGCAAGCGCTAAACTTTATCAAAAGTGGTCAAAAACCCCGGAACTACGCGGTTTCCGGGGTTTTTCCTTTTCAAATGGTTTGACGCAATTTGACAGAACGAAGCCTCTTTTAACCCGTTTTCTATGGGTTAAATGGTGGACAACCACCCCAAAAAGAGGGCTTATGGGTTAAAAAATAGGACAACCGAGACGCGATTTTGGGATGCCAAGGGGATGTTTATTTATACATCTCCAAGAGACCTTTTTCGTGAAAACGGTTTGTCTGAATTTGACCTAATTTGAACAAAAGAGAATAAATCTAATCGCCAAGCGCTCAGTATTTTCTACTGGGCGCTTTTTGCGTTTCCGGGGAATTTCATTCCGGGATAAGAAAAGGCCGTCACTTTCAATTTTTGAAGTGGCGGCTTTTTCTATTTCCAGAAGCCATAGAACAATTCAGAAATGAGGTGAAGTCATTGAACACGCAAATCATCGCCATCGCCAACCAGAAAGGCGGCGTTGGCAAGACAACCACCTGCGCGAACCTGGGGATTGGGCTGGCGCAGGCCGGAAAGAAAGTGCTGCTGATCGACGGGGACCCGCAAGGCAGCCTGACCATCAGCCTGGGCCACCCCCAGCCGGACAAGCTGCCCTTTACCCTGTCCGACGCGATGGGCCGTATCCTGATGGACGAGCCGCTGCGCCCCGGCGAGGGTATCCTGCACCACCCGGAGGGCGTTGACCTGATGCCCGCAGACATCCAGCTCTCCGGCATGGAGGTCTCCCTGGTGAACGCCATGAGCCGAGAGACCATCCTGCGGCAGTATCTGGACACGCTCAAGGGACAGTATTCCCATATCCTGATTGACTGCCAGCCATCCCTGGGTATGCTCACGGTCAACGCCCTGGCCGCCGCCAACAGGGTCATAATCCCCGTTCAGGCGGAGTACCTGCCCGCCAAGGGCCTGGAACAGCTGCTCCAGACCGTAAACAAGGTGAAGCGGCAGATCAACCCCAAGCTCCAGATCGACGGCATATTGCTGACGATGGTGGACAACCGCACCAACTTCGCCAAGGAGATTGCCGCCCTGCTGCGGGAGACCTATGGCAGCAAAATCAAGGTGTTCGGCACCGAGATTCCCCATTCTGTCCGGGCAAAGGAGATCAGCGCCGAGGGCAAAAGCATTTTTGCCCATGACCCTAATGGCAAGGTGGCCGAGGGCTATAAGAATCTGACCAAGGAGGTGATAAAACTTGAAAAGCAGCGCGAAAAAAGTAGAGCTGGCTCCATACGATGATTTGTTTTCCACCGAGGAAAGCCGCCAGGATGCCAAGCTGGAGAAGATACAGGAAATTCCGCTGTCTGAGCTGCACCCATTTAAGGGGCATCCCTTCAAAGTCAAGGA
>DWYT01000007.1 GCA_019118545.1 Candidatus Mediterraneibacter merdavium
TTCCAGTGAAATCTCAGATACTATGAAAAAATGCTGACCGCTCTGTCAGCATGAAAAGGAGTGCTTCTTATGGATAAAGTACAGAAAATGAAACAGGAAAAACAGTATGAAGAATATGTCAAGCAGAAGACCCCGCAGCATAATGTGTGGCTTAACATGCTCAAAGCATTCATAACCGGCGGGACTATCTGTGTCATCGGACAGGTGTTCTATCATTATTGTGAGCTTCAAAAGCTGAGTAAAGACGACTGCAGCGGCTGGACTTCTATGCTCCTCGTTCTCCTAAGCGTGATTCTCACGGGTGTGGGTGTCTATCCCCAGCTTGCGAAATGGGGCGGCGCGGGCGCTCTTGTACCGATTACCGGATTCGCCAACTCCGTGGCCGCCCCTGCCATCGAATACAAAAAAGAAGGACAGGTCTTCGGCATCGGATGTAAAATCTTCACCATTGCCGGGCCTGTCATTCTCTATGGGATATTCACGAGCTGGGGACTGGGACTTTTATACTGGCTGGGAACACTGATCAAATGAGCCCCTTCTACAGAGGCTCATTTTCTCTGATCTTTCGCACCTCTCTGTCATACGTATATACCCCGTTTACCTCCTCCTCAATGTCCGACCACTGGGTATATACGCTTGCGCAGAGTCCTTCCGGGATCAATTCTTGCACCCTTCTCATCAGCTCTCTGTACGCGTCGTCGAGTGATTGTTTATCCTTGTGGGCGCCGTACCCGTACAGCTTCTCACATGCGCTGTGCTCCTCATTTATGAATGTATGCCCGCCGATCTCCGAGAGCACGAACGCTCTTTCCTTCTCCGGCTTCACCTTCAATTTGAAAAAATAATTGTGCACACTTTTGAAGTCTCCGCCGCCCTGATCGAACCAGCCACTGGCCTGATCAATGAGACGGTGGGGATCTGACTTTCTTGCAATTCTCACCATATCTTCTGCCTGAAACTGTCCCCACCCTTCATTGAATATGACCCAGACGGCAATGCTTGGATGCGCCTTCAGTATCCTTATAGTCTCCTTCATCTCCCGGACAAATTCCTTCTTCCCCGCTTTGTCCTCCCTTGATAAAAGTCTGGAAAATACATCTTTTACCCTGATATTCCACCACGAAAGTACGGTCGCGGCATATGTGATAAACCATGGCTTGTATTTCCCGCCGCCGTTTACCATGTCCTGCCATACGATCATCCCCAGACGGTCGCAGTGATAGTACCACCTCTGCGGCTCGATCTTGATGTGCTTGCGCACCATATTAAACCCTGTCTTTTTCATTTCCCTGATATCAAAGATAAACGCCTCGTCAGACGGTGCGGTATACAGTCCATCAGGCCAATACCCCTGATCGAGCACCCCGTTCTGGAACTGCGGCTGTCCGTTTAAGCAGATGCGGGGGATTCCTTTTTCATCCTTTTCCACGGAGAACTTTCTCATGGCAAAATAACTTTCCACACGGTCTTCTCCCATTTTCACGGTAAAATAATACAGCCACGGCTCATCGCAGGTCCACAGGAAGGCGCCCGGTATCGGGATGTCAAGCCACTCGCCCGCCACGCCTGCCGCAGTACATAATATTTCTCCACAACTCTGCTCTTCGGCCGCAGTACGTGACACATCTTCACTGCTATGTCCTTCTGCCGCGCCGGATACCGACATTTTCACGGGATCCAGATAGATATCCGGCTTTTTGACCTGTATTTCCACAGGCAGAGTTTTCGCACTGTCCGTTCTTTCGCCGCTTGCATTTGTGCCATACGTTTGTACTGCATATACTCCGTCCGTGCCCGCTGAATGTGTGCAGTCTGCTCCTGCTGCCTTAACTTTGATCCGCACGGTGCTTCTGTCAATATCAGAGACAGCCTCTATCTCGGAGATGTAGTTTCCCGGCACCTCCTCCATCCATACTGTCTGCCAGATACCGCTCTGGGCGGTGTAGAACATGCCGCCGCGCTCCAGCTTCTGCTTGCCTCTGGAATGATAAGACGTATCGCTTAGATCCTTCACTGCCAAGAGCAGTTCGTTTTCACCGTCAAATATAAATTCGGAGATATCTGCCTCAAATGGCAGATATCCCCCTGTATGGGAAGCAGCTCTTTTCCCATTGATATAGATAACACACGCCTGATCTACTGCTCCGAAATGCAGGAGCAGCCGACGCCCGCCCTCACCGTACCGCCCACACTGCTCCTCCTTCGAATCCTCTACCGTGAACACTCTCCGATACCAGAGGTATTCGTCCGGCTGAAGCTGTCTGGACACACCTGACAATACGCTTTCCGGCGAGAACGGAACCAAGATCTTCCCGCCATATTTCTCCGGCCTGTGAAATGTTTTCGTAAACGCATAGTCCCAGTAACCGTTCAGATTCATATAACTCTTCCGCACCATATGCGGTCTGGGATATTCTTCAAGTACATGCTCCGGGTCAAGTTCTTTGCCCCAGCGGGTATAAAGCTGCTTCATATTGTCACCTCTTTACGGCAGTCTTCCGTACAGTCTTGTCACTCTCTCGACTTCTTTGACCGTCTCTTCGTCAAACTGTCCTTTCTTCATGCGCCACACCCAGTTGCCACCCAGTGTGGACGGGATGTTGATGCGCGCCTCGCTTCCAAGTCCCAAGTAATCCTGCATGGGGATCACGCACAGATCTGCAACGCTGCTCATCGCCATGGCAATAAAATCCCCTGCAAGGGAATCTTCATCCAGACGCGGCTTGCACATGTATTCCTTAGCAAAATCACGCGCATTTTTTCCAACCTCATGATACCATCCTCTTGTGGTGTCATTGTCATGCGTACCTGTATAAACGACACAGTTCGTCGGATACGTGTGGGGCAGATAGTTGGAGGATTCTCTCGCGTCGAAGGCGAACTGAAGTACCTTCATTCCCGGAAAACCACTGTCATGAAGCAGTTTCAATACGCTTGGCGTAAGGAAACCAAGATCTTCCGCTATAATCTCCGGCCTTCCAAGCTTTGCCTCGATCGCCTCAAAGAGATCCATCCCCGGTCCGGGCATCCAGTGTCCGTTTACGGCAGTCTTATCACCGTAAGGGATGGAATAGTATTCATCAAATCCACGGAAATGATCGATCCGCACCACATCGTACAGCTTGAAGCAGTATTCAATTCTCTTTATCCACCACTCATATCCCGTATCTTTGTGGTACTCCCACTTATACAGCGGGTTGCCCCAGAGCTGTCCTGTAGCGGAAAACGCGTCCGGCGGGCACCCTGCCACACCGATGGGTTCATTGTTCTCATCGAACTGAAACATCTGCGGCGCCGCCCATGTGTCCGCGCTGTCAAATGCCACATAGATTGGGATGTCACCGATGATCTTCACGCCCTGTTCATTGGCATACGCATGGAGTCTTTTCCACTGTCTGTCGAACTGGTACTGCTGGAATTTGTAGAACTCGATCTCTCTGGCAAGCTCTCTGCGTGCCGCCTCAAGCGCCGCCTCATCTCTGTTTTTCAGCGGCTCCTCCCATTCGATCCAGCTTACGCCGTCATTCTTGTCTTTGATCGCCATGTAAAGGCTGTAGTCCTCAAGCCAGAAGGCATTTTCTCTTATAAATGTATCGTACTCTTCATTCTTCCCGAAACGGTCGAACGCTCTTCCCAGCGCCTTAAATCTGGATCGGTATATTTTCTCATAATCAATGCAGTCATCTTCATTTCCAAAATCATATCCCCTGCACTCATCCTCAGTAAGAAGTCCCTCCTGAATGAGGGTGCGCAGATCGATATAGTACGGATTCCCTGCATATGTGGAGAAAGACTGATAAGGGGAATCCCCGTACCCGGTCGGCCCCAGCGGCAGGATCTGCCAGTAACTCTGCCCCGCCTTTTTCAGCATATCTACAAACTCATAGGCTTCTTTTGAAAAACATCCGATCCCGTACTCTGACGGCAGGGAAAATACAGGTAATAAGATTCCGCTTGCTCTTTTCATTTTTCTTTCTCCTTGTTTTTAATTGCACTTTAGTGAGCGCACACGGTCACTGTACGCTCACTGTTATTCTAACATATTTTATTTTACAGATGCCATACATCCTCGTTATATTCTTCAATCGTTCTGTCAGATGAGAAGAATCCCGCTTTCGCGATATTCACGAGCATCATCTTCGCCCATGTTTCTCTGTCAGCGTACGCCTTAAGCGCTTTCTCCTTTGTCTCCTTGTAGGAATCAAAGTCAAGCAGCGTCATGAACCAGTCCTTATTGATGAGCTCATTTTTCAGCCTTGTCAGATTTTCCTCACATCCGATCTCAAGCATCTCATCGCTTGTGATGAAATCGATCGCCGCCTTGATCGCCGGATTGTTCTCATAGTAATCTCTTGCTACATAATCCGCCTTCGCGTAGTGCTCGATAACATCGTCACTGGATGCGCCGAACACGAAGATGTTGTCATCGCCCACTGCCTCGTGGATCTCCACGTTCGCGCCGTCCTGTGTTCCCAGAGTCACGGCTCCGTTCAACATGAACTTCATGTTTCCGGTTCCGCTGGCTTCCTTAGAAGCAAGTGATATCTGCTCGGAGATATCGCAGGACGGGATCAGCTTTCCTGCCTTTGTCACGTTATAGTTCTCTACCATGACAACCTTGAGGTACGGACTCACCTCAGGATCCTTGTTGATGATCTCCTGCAGGCAGAGGATCAGATGGATGATGTCCTTCGCGATCACATATGCCGGAGCTGCCTTCGCCCCGAAGATTGCCGTCACTGGAGCCGCCGGAATCTTTCCTGACTTGATCTCCAGATATTTGTCAATGATATAAAGCGCGTTGAGCTGCTGGCGCTTGTACTCGTGGAGACGTTTTACCTGAATATCGAAAATGGTATCCGGACTGATCTCAATCCCTTGTGTCTCCATGAGATAATGGCTGAGCGCCTCTTTATTTTCATGCTTGATCTCCAACATTTTGTCAAGAACCTTCTTGTCATCTTTGTATGCGAGCAGCTTCTCAAGTTCCGCTGCGTCCTTCTTATACCCTTCCCCGATCGTCTCGTCAAGGAACTGTGTAAGCTGCGGGTTACAGTGGATGAGCCAGCGGCGGAAGGTGATACCGTTCGTCTTGTTGTTGAACTTCTCCGGATAGATCCTGTAGAAGTTATTCAGCTCAGAATTTTTCAGGATCTCCGTGTGCAGCGCCGCCACACCGTTCACGCTGAATCCGTAGTGGATGTCAATGTGCGCCATATGCACTGTGTCATTGCGGTCGATGATCGCCACGCTCTCATCGTCGAATTTTCTTCTCACCTTATCATCTAATATCTCAATGATCGGCATGAGCTGGGGCACGACCTTTTTCAGATAATAAACCGGCCATTTCTCAAGCGCCTCCGCAAGGATCGTGTGGTTCGTGTACGCGCAGGTCTTAGATACAACGTCGATCGCATCGTCCATCTCCATTCCCCGCCCGACGAGCAGACGGATAAGCTCCGGTATGACCATGGTCGGGTGCGTGTCGTTGATCTGGATGACCGCGTACTCCGGCAGGTCGTACAGATTGCTGCCCTTCGCGGTACACTCGTCAAGAATGAGCTGTGCTCCCGCGCTGACCATGAGATACTGCTGATAGATACGCAGAAGTCTCCCCTGCTCATCACTGTCATCCGGATAGAGGAACAGCGTCAGGTTCTTCTCGATATCCTCTTTGTTAAATGTAATCCCATCTTCCACGATCGTCTCATCTACGGAATCCAGATCGAAAAGATGCAGCTTATTCGTCTTGTTATTGTATCCTGTGACCTCGATGTCATACATCCTCGCGTTGACTTTCAGTCCCTTGAACTCAACCGGATAAACGGTCTCTGTCTTTTTGAGCCATGATTTCTCCTCGATCCACGGATTGGGAGTCTCTCTCTGGAGATGGTCCTTAAACTCCTGCTTAAAAAGTCCGAGGTGGTAGTTCAATCCAATCCCGTCTCCCGCAAGTCCAAGTGTGGCGATGGAATCAAGGAAACATGCCGCCAGTCTTCCCAAGCCACCATTTCCAAGAGACGGCTCCGGCTCAACCTCCTCGATCTCACAGATATCTTTTCCGTTGTTCTCCAGCATCTCCTTCACTTCCTGATAGATGCCGAGATTGATCATGTTGTTGGAAAGCAGCTTTCCGATCAGGAACTCCGCTGAAATGTAGTACAGCTTCTTCTTGCTGTCCGTACGCTCCTTTTCCGCCGCCATGTCCTGTACGATCATGAGCAGTCCATTGTAAATCTCCTCATTGGAAGCCTGTGCGACCGGCTTTCCAAGATATGCTTCTAACCTTGCCTGAATCTTCATCATGATATTCTCCTTTCTCCTCGCCGTGACCTTCACGGCATCACTGCACTCCTTCTCAGAGACAGCATTTGAAAACATCCATATATCTTATCTCCATGATTCGTATTTTAATACTATTTTCAAAGATTTTCTTGCAATATACTCGCATATTGTTGTACGATACTATCAAAACAACTCAACCATTTCATTTAGTGACCTTCTTTGTAACAACGTCCGGAAGCAGCAAGGAAATTAAAACCGTAGTCAGCGGCAGGGAGTGATTTCACTGTTCCGTTCCGGAATCTGGGAATATCTAACGGACTGAGGCGCTGTTTAATAACAAAGTCGTGCGAGGAGCAACTCACTTCGTTCAGACAATCTCCTCACACGACTTAACAACAGCTTCTCATCCCTGTAAGATATTCCGTCAGACCCCTACAAAGTTACAGCTCAATCACTCCTTGCCGCTGACTCCATCTTCAAATTCACCATTGCTTCCTACGTTTTACAAAGCGGAAATGTCTCTGTATTAAATAGGCGCAAAACAAATACTGTGAACAAAAAAGAGGC
>DWYT01000067.1 GCA_019118545.1 Candidatus Mediterraneibacter merdavium
GATCTTTTGCAGGAATATGTTTTCATTTCCCTTGACAACTTCCATGGCATTTTGCACAATAAAGGTATCAGGAACCAGTTGGAGGCATGGCTTACATTTCTCAGCGTGGACGAACCGGACACAATCGCAAAACTGATTCAGGAGTATCCGCAGTTTGAGAAATATTACAAAGAAATCTATAAGCTGTGCAGGAACACAGAGAGGGTGATGGGAATGTTCTCAGAGGAGTTACGGGAACTGGACAGGAATACCGTACAGTACATGATCGATGATATGAAGGATGAGATCGACGCGCAGAAAGAATTGTTGAATCAAAAAGATAGTGAGCTTGACGCACAGAGAAAAATGCTGAGCCAAAAAGATGCCGCGCTTGCTGAAAAAGAAAAGGAGAACGAAGAGCTGAAACACCGTCTTGCGGAGCTTCAGGGAAAGTGACAGAGCGGTACATACAGCAAAATTTCATTCCGCCGCACAGTGCTGCGGCGGATATCCTTGATAAAAAAGTAAGATTGTTGTTGACATTTGACAATGAGTATAATACTATAATACAAGACGCGAACAGTTGTTCGATTGGAAAAAGGAGAATTGAATAATGGCAGGAAATGATGAGAAGAAGAAAGCGTTAGACGCGGCGATTGCCAAGCTTGAGAAAGATTTTGGAAAAGGTACGGTCATGAAGCTGGGAGAGTCCGGCGCGCATGTGGCTGTTGAGACTGTGCCTACGGGCTGTTTAAGCCTTGATCTTGCGCTTGGCCTTGGCGGAGTGCCGAAGGGACGCGTGATTGAGATATACGGACCGGAGTCCAGTGGTAAGACGACAGTGGCTCTGCACATGATTGCAGAGGTGCAGAAGAGGGGCGGCATCGCCGGATTTATCGACGCGGAGCACGCTATGGACCCGGTGTATGCGAAGAATATCGGCGTGGATATCGATGAGCTTTACATATCCCAGCCGGACAGCGGGGATCAGGCGCTAGAGATTGCGGAGACTATGGTGCGTTCCGGCGCGATTGATATCATCGTCGTAGACTCTGTGGCGGCGCTTGTGCCGAAGCAGGAGATTGAGGGGGACATGGGAGACAGCCATGTGGGACTTCAGGCGAGACTGATGTCGCAGGCGCTTAGAAAGCTCACCCCGGTAATCAGTAAATCCAACTGTGTGGTTATCTTTATCAACCAGCTTCGAGAGAAGGTGGGCGTGATGTTTGGAAATCCGGAGACGACGACAGGTGGACGCGCGTTGAAGTTTTACGCCTCCGTCCGCATGGATGTGAGAAGGATCGAGACATTAAAGCAGAGCGGGGAGATGGTTGGAAACCGCACACGCATTAAGATTGTAAAGAACAAGATTGCGCCTCCGTTTAAAGAGGCGGAGTTTGATATCATGTTCGGAAAAGGAATTTCCAGAGAAGGAGATATTCTTGACCTTGCCACGAATATTGATCTGGTGAAGAAGAGCGGCGCGTGGTACGCGTATGAAGGGGAGAAGATCGGACAGGGAAGAGAGAATGCAAAGGCATATCTTGAAAGCCATCCCGAAGTGATGGAAGAGCTGGACCGCAAAGTGCGCGCCCACTATGACCTGTCAGGAGAAAAAGACAGCAAAAATAGCGGCGAGGGGGATAACGCTTCCAAGAGGGGCGCGGATAAAGAAAAACAGGCAGCGCAGAAAAAAGACACGCCGGGCAGCGATCTTTCACTTAAAGGCGGGAAGAAAGAATGACCGTCACGAAAGTGGAACCGCTGACAAAGACCAAGTATAAAGTGTATCTTGACGGACAGTTCGCCTTTGTGCTCTACAAGGGCGAGCTGTCCCGTTTTGGCATCAAAGAAGGGGAGGATATTGCCGAAGAGACGGAGGAGAAGATACGTGCCGGGGTGATCCTAAAGCGCGCGAAACTGCGGGCGATGCACCTGCTTGAAGATATGGACCGCACGGAGGCGGCGCTCCGGGAAAAGCTCAGGCAAGGACTGTATCCCCCGGACGTAGTAGAAGGAGCAGTCGAGTATGTGAAATCGTTCGGATACCTGAATGATGCGCGGTATGCGGAGAATTTTGTGCGGAGCAGACGAGGCAGCAAGAGCAGGAAAGAAATATGGTCCATGCTTATGAACAAGGGGGTGTCTGCAGAATTGGCTGAGGCTGCTTTTGAGACGTGCTATGACGGCGGGGAAGACGACGGAGAGCAGGAGGCGATCCTCAGGATACTGCGCAGGAAAGGGTACGATCCCGGGGATGCTGACGAGGTAAAAACCCAGAAAATATATGGATATCTGGCGCGGAAAGGTTTTCGCTATGACACTGTCCGTCAAGTGATACAAAACTATAATCAGAATGCTTGACATTGTTGTGAAAACAGTATAAAATTTAACTGTTGTATTTAAGTAATATGTACAATGAAAATTAAATAAGGAGGTGCTCCTGTGCAATTAAGTCTAGGCTTATGTATACTAATTGCCGTGGCCCTCGCGTTGATAGTTGGGATCATTTCTCATTTTGCGACGGTTTCCAATCTGAAAAAGAATGCAGAGAGTAAGATCGGAAATGCGGAAGCAAAGGCGAGAGAGATCATTGACGATGCTGTGAAAACTGCTGAGACGACGAAAAAGGAAGCTCTTTTGGAAGTGAAAGAGGAGTCTATCAAGACTAAGAACGATCTTGAGAAAGAGACGAAGGAAAGAAGAGCGGAGCTGCAGCGCTATGAGAAAAGAGTGCTTGCAAAGGAAGAGGCGGTTGACAAACGCTCAGACGCCTTAGAACATCGGGAGTCAAAGCTTACAGCAAAGGAAGAGCAACTTCGCCAGCGTGAAGGCAGGGTAGAAGAACTGAGTCAGAAACGTGTGCAGGAACTGGAACGAATCTCAGGACTTACCTCCGAACAGGCAAAAGAATATCTGTTGAAAACTGTTGAAGAAGATGTTAAGCATGACACTGCGAAGATGGTCAGAGAGTTGGAAACTCAGGCAAAAGAGGAGGCTGACAAGAAGGCGAAGGAGTATGTTGTCAACGCTATCCAAAGATGTGCCGCAGACCATGTAGCAGAGACGACGATCTCTGTCGTACAGCTTCCGAGCGATGAGATGAAAGGCCGCATCATCGGACGAGAGGGAAGAAATATCCGGACTTTGGAGACGCTCACAGGTGTGGAACTCATCATTGACGACACACCGGAGGCGGTTGTTCTCTCCGGATTTGACCCGATCCGCCGTGAGGTTGCAAGGATTGCGCTTGAGAGACTGATCGTGGACGGACGTATTCATCCGGCTAGGATTGAGGAAATGGTAGAGAAGGCGCAGAAGGAAGTTGACTCGATGATCAGAGAGGAAGGAGAAGCCGCAGCGCTCGAGGTTGGGGTGCCGGGTATCCATCCGGAACTGATCCGTCTCCTCGGACGCATGAAGTTCAGGACAAGCTACGGGCAGAATGCCCTGAAGCACTCGATTGAGGTGGCTCAGCTTGCCGGACTTTTGGCGGGTGAGATCGGCATTGATGTCAGAATGGCAAAACGTGCCGGACTTTTGCATGATATAGGCAAATCTATCGACCATGATGTAGAAGGGTCACATATCCAGATAGGTGTGGATCTCTGTAGAAAGTACAAGGAGTCCGCAACTGTTATTAATGCTGTGGAATCGCATCACGGCGATGTGGAACCGCAGACGCTGATCGCCTGCGTGGTACAGGCTGCCGACACGATCTCGGCGGCAAGGCCCGGCGCAAGGCGTGAGACCATTGAAACATACACAAACAGATTGAAACAGTTAGAAGAGATTACCAACCAGTTTAAAGGTGTGGACAAATCTTTTGCCATTCAGGCAGGTAGAGAGATTCGTGTTATGGTAGTTCCAGAGCAGGTATCTGATGATGATATGGTGCTTATGGCGAGGGATATCGCAAAACAGATTGAGTTTGAGCTGGAATATCCCGGACAGATCAAAGTAAATGTAATCCGTGAATCACGGGCGACAGATTACGCGAAATAGCAATGGATCATAACAACAGATGAAAGAACGGCCCCTGTCGCAAGACAGGGGTTTTCTTTGTTTCGTAGGAAATTTCGTTCCTATGAAACAAAAACGCTCCGCGAGGATCGCACTGCGGCGGAGATGAAGATGGCGCTGGAGCGCCCCGCCGCAGGCGGAGAATCCTGCGTAGCAGGATTCTTTTTTATAGTAAATTTTGGAAAAGGAGAAGGAGAATGAGTGAGCAGATCAAACGATTAAAAAGAGAGCTGAAATTCAAAGGGACGATCCTTGAGTTCTATCAGGATACGATGGAGATCAACGGTGATCACACTGCGGTGTGGGATTTTATTAAACATAAAGGCGCGGCGGCGGTCGTTCCTGTGACAGAAGACGGGAAGATCCTCATGGTGCGCCAGTACAGAAATGCCCTTGAGCGCTATACGCTGGAGATTCCGGCGGGTGCGCTGGATGAAGAAAACGAGCCGGGCAGAGAATGTGCTTCCCGGGAATTGGAGGAGGAGACCGGTTTCCGCAGTGAGAACATGGAATGGCTTATCACCCTTCGCACGACGGTCGCCTTCTGCAACGAGCGGATCGAAGTCTATGTGGCGAAGGATCTGATCCCCTCAAAGCAGCATCTGGATGAGGATGAGTTCATTGATCTTAAGGCATATACATTGGAGGAGCTTAAGGAGAAGATATTTTCAGGAGAGATCGAGGACGGCAAGACTGTGGCGTCTCTCATGGCATATGCGGTAAAGTACGGAAAATAGCAGAATAAAAGAAATCCCCCGGCATATAATGAAATATCCATCTACATCCTGACTGATAGGAGGAGAGAGCATGAGGATATTTCGAACAAGAAAGCAGCTTCTAGTTTTCTTTATGCCGGGGTTTTTGCTCGGCATTATTTATGTGAATTTTATCGCAAAGCAATATATGGCTGAGCCGGGGATATTCAGCGAGTATTTTCTGGAGCAGTTCCGGTCAGCCACAGTGGAGGCGAGGGAATATATCTGGTATCTGCTAAAGATCAGGGCAGTTCCCTTTCTGGTGCTAGTTGGACTGTCGTTTACAAAAGTGAGAAAGGCTGCGTCTGTTTTGTTCCTCGTTTGGACGGGCATCGCTTTTGGAATCCTGATATCTGCCGCTGTGCTGAATTTAGGACTTAAGGGAAGTTTGTTGTGTGTTGTGGGACTGTTTCCCCAGTTTTTGTTCTACATACCCGCGTACCTTGTGCTGCTCTGGCATTGCTATATGGTTCCGCAGAGCGGCTGGAACCGGCAGAAGACCATATTTATGTCCCTGATGATGGCGGTGGGGATCATGCTGGAACTGTATGTCAATCCGGTTCTAGTAAAAGCCTTTCTTTCAGTGATGTGACCGGGTTTGTGTCAGGAGTACGAGAAAAGCCAGAGCGGAGACAGCGAGCTGGCTGACGAGCAGGCTCCACAGATAACCCTGTATCCCGAAGTCGGGAATGGCGAGAAACACGCCTGCGATGCGGACGAGCAGTCCGGCTGTATTGATGAGGAAAGTAAAGGTTGTTTTTCCCAGACCGTTGATGGCGCTCATCAGAGCAGTGTTCGTATACATAAACGGACAAATCCACGCGAGGGTGAGGATGAACTTCCCTGCGGAGCTGCTGTGAAAGAGGACGGTTCCGAATAGGTTTCCGAAAATGAGAAAGAACAGGCAGCTAGACAGGCCGAGGATGAGGCAGCTTCCCACAGCTTTTTTGAGGAGACGGGCGATGCCCGCACGGTCACCGGAAGCCTGAGCCGCACTTACCGCAGGCATAAGGACAGTTCCCACGGAGTTTGTGATGGCGGAAGGGAACAGGATGCAGGGCAGAGCCATTCCTGTCAGTACCCCGTACATGCTGAGCGCCTCGCTTGTGTCCATGCCGGAGAGCTTGAGGCAGGCGGGAATAGAGGCTGCTTCCACACTCTGGAGCAGAGTGACTGCCGTGCGGTTGGCGGTCAGGGGAACAGAGAGGGAGAGCAGCTCCCGCAGATTTTTTACAAGTGAGGAGAAGGCAGGGCGGCAAGAGGCGGGATCCTGTTTTGACAGGAAGCGTGAGGAGAACAGGGCGGAGGCGAATTCTCCCGCCACAATCCCTGCCGCGGCAATCTGAACGGATGGAACCCGCCCACTCTGCTTCATGAATAAAAACAGAGAAAACACGAACAGGATGCGTATGACCTGTTCGATGAGCTGGCTGACCGCGGGAAGGGCAGCCTTTTGGAGGCCAAAGCTGTACCCGCAGATGCAGCTGTGTACGGCGGCGCAGGGCAGGGCGTAGGAGATGATGACCAGCAGTTGGGTACAGCGGATATCGCCGAGAAAGGTTTCTGCGATAAACGGGGCGTTCTGTTGGACAAGAATCACTTCTGCAAAAGAAAGCAGAAGAGTAAGGCTAAGAGCAGTGTACAGTATGCTCTTAGCCTCTTTTTGCCTTCCCAGTGAAACTTTTCCTGCTACCATGCGGGAGACTGCTGTCTGTATGCCCGCAGTGCTAAGAGAAATGCAGAGCGCGTATACAGGGAAAACAAGCTGATACAATCCTACATTTTCCTCACCGAAAGCGTGGCTTAAAAAGATACGGAAGAAAAAACCCATGACCCGCGTGATGAATCCGGCGGCAGTCAGGATCATGGCTCCTTGAAATAACTTGTGTTTTGAAGACATGGATACACCTCATAGAGAACATTGCTGTTCACGGGAGCGCTATTCGTAAAACCGCACCGTGAACTGTAGCGGACATTTTTACAGCATATGTCAATTCATGGCTTGACAGAACAAAGCGCTGGTGATATCCTACAAAAGTAAATCCCAGTAAAATACTAGGAAATAGATAAGTGCTTTTCGCTGCAAGGGAAGTGCTTTGATAAAGAAGGTGAGAAAGTGAAGCTGTCGACAAAAGGAAGATACGGACTGCGGGCGCTGATCGATCTTGCACAGAACAGCAAAGAAACGCCGGTTTCCATCACCAGTATATCGGCGAGGCAGGACTTGTCGGAGCGGTATCTGGAGCAGCTTATGTCCATGCTGAAAAAGGCAGGACTGGTAGAGAGCGTCCGGGGAGCCGGAGGCGGATATGTCCTTGCGAAGGATATAAAAGAGATCTCTGTCGGCGATGTGCTGCGGGCGCTGGAAGGTTCACTGGAGCCTGTGGAGTGCGCGGGACTTGAGCCGGACGGCGGATGCAGGGCCTCTGACAACTGTGTGACAAAATATGTCTGGCAGAGGATCAATGAGAGTATCAACAAGACGGTAGATGAGATTATGCTCGACCAACTCGTGCGGGAGAGCGCGGGAAAAGAATGTGCAGGCGCGGACCGCGCAGGCTGTAAGAATTAAGGATATCCGTGTTTGACGGAGAAAATAACATAAATAATATACGGAGGCAGATATGAGTAAACTGATTTATCTTGACAATGCGGCAACGACGAAGACATCTCCAGAAGTGGTGGAGGCGATGCTGCCGTACTTTACGGAACATTACGGGAATCCGTCCAGTGTGTACGGATTCGCTTCGGCAAATAAAGAGGTCATCGCAAAGCAGAGAGAGATTATCGCGAATGTCCTCGGGGCGAAAGACAATGAGATTTATTTCACGGCGGGCGGAACAGAGTCTGACAACTGGGCGCTGACAGCCACGGCGGAAGCCTACGCGTCAAAGGGAAAGCACATCATCACCAGCAAGATCGAGCATCACGCGATCCTGCACACGTGCGGCTATCTTGAAAAGCGCGGCTATGAGGTGACTTATCTGGATGTGGATGAGAACGGACTTGTAAACCCGGCGGACGTGGAAAAAGCCATCCGTCCCGATACGATCCTTATCTCTGTGATGTTCGCAAATAACGAGATCGGCTCCATCCAACCCATCGCCAAGATCGGAAAGATCGCCCACGAGCACGGCATCCTTTTCCACACAGACGCAGTGCAGGCGTTCGCTCAGGTTCCGATCAATGTGGATGAGTGCAATATCGACATGCTTAGCGCCAGCGGGCACAAGCTGAACGGGCCGAAGGGGATCGGATTTCTCTATATCAGGAAAGGCGTGAAGATCCGCTCTTTCATCCACGGCGGCGCGCAGGAGAGAAAACGCCGTGCGGGAACGGAAAATGTACCGGGTATTGTAGGTCTTGGGAAAGCGGTAGAACTGGCTGCGGCATCCATGAAAGAAAGAACGGAAAAAGAGTCTGACCTGCGTGATTACCTGATCAGCAGGATCGAGGCGGAGATCCCCTACTGCAGGCTGAACGGGGACCGCGAAAAACGTCTCCCCAACAATGTGAACTTCAGCTTTCAGTTTATTGAGGGAGAGTCTCTGCTCATCATGCTTGACATGAAGGGCATCTGCGCTTCCAGCGGTTCCGCGTGTACGTCGGGTTCTCTGGATCCGTCCCATGTGCTCCTTGCCATCGGACTGCCCCATGAGATTGCCCACGGGTCGCTTCGCATGACGCTTGGCGCGGACACGACGAAGGAAGATGTCGACTATGTGGTGGACTGCTTAAAGGAGATCGTGGCGCATCTTCGGAGCATGTCGCCGTTGTATGAAGATTTCGTCCGCAAACAGGCGAGGAAGGCAGAGTAAGGCAGCAGAGTGGGATGGCAGAGTAAGACGGTATAGTAAGACAGGATTATAGCAGAAAATACAGATATACAGAGCAGGAGGAATTAAAAGGATGTATACAGAAAAAGTAATGGACCATTTTCAGAATCCGAGAAATGTAGGAGAGATCGAGAACGCCAGCGGCGTGGGAACAGTCGGAAACGCGAAATGCGGTGATATCATGAGGATCTATCTGGATATCGATGAGAACCAGATCATCCGCGACGTGAAGTTCAAGACATTCGGCTGCGGCGCGGCTGTGGCGACAAGCAGCATGGCAACCGAGCTTGTAAAAGGGAAGAGTGTTCGGGATGCCATGGAAGTGACCAACAAGGCGGTTATGGAGGCGTTAGACGGACTCCCGCCGGTAAAAGTGCACTGCTCCCTTCTCGCGGAGGAGGCGATCCACGCGGCGCTCTGGGATTACGCGGAGAAAAACGGCATCAAGATCGAGGGTCTTGAAAAACCGAAGTCCGATATCCACGAAGGTGAGGAAGAGGAAGAAGAGGAATATTGATGGGCAGAGTCGTCGTCGGTATGTCCGGGGGAGTGGACTCCTCCGTGGCAGCATACCTTTTGAAAGAACAGGGATATGACGTGGTCGGGGTGACCATGCAGATCTGGCAGAAAGAGGACGCCTGTTCCATCGAAGAAAACGGCGGATGCTGCGGCTTAAGCGCCGTGGAGGATGCAAGGAGAGTGGCAGCGGCTCTTAAGATTCCCTATTATGTGATGAATTTCAGACAGGAGTTCCAAAAGAGCGTGATCGACTATTTCACGGACGAGTATCTGAATGGTCGCACACCCAATCCGTGTATCGCCTGCAACCGCTATGTGAAATGGGAGGCGCTCTTAAACCGCAGCCTGTCCATCGGGGCGGACTACATCGCCACCGGGCACTACGCGCGCATCGAGCAGCTCCCGAACGGGAGATATGCGCTGAGACGCTCCGCTGCATTGGCGAAGGATCAGACGTACGCCCTTTACAATCTGACGCAGGAGCAGTTAAAACGGACGCTCATGCCGGTGGGCGCTTATTCGAAGGATGAGATACGCGCCATAGCGGAAAGAAAAGGCCTTTTAGTGGCTGATAAGCCGGACAGTCAGGATATCTGCTTTGTGCCGGACGGAGATTATGCTTCGTTTATAGAGAAGACGGTCAGAGAGCGGAGCGGACAGGAACTTCCGGATGGAAACTTTGTGACTCCGGACGGACGGATACTTGGGAGACACAAAGGGATCGTCCATTATACGGTAGGACAGCGCAAAGGTCTGGGACTTGCCCTCGGATATCCGGCGTTTGTCCTTGAGATCCGCCCGGAGACAAATGAGGTGGTCATCGGCACCTACGAGGAATCACTGACCCGTACTGTAAAGGCAGACGGACTGAATTTTATGAGTATCGAAGACCTGACGGAGCCGAGGAGGGTGTTTGCGAAGATCCGCTATAACCATAAAGGGGCGTGGTGCACAGTGGAGAAGACCGGCAGCGATGAAGTGACCTGCCACTTTGAAGAACCCCAGAGAGCAGTGACGCCGGGGCAGGCGCTTGTATTTTATGACGGGGAATATGTGCTGGGAGGAGGGACCATCCTGTGAGCAGTAAAATTTCTTGCGATGCGCATATGCACACGGATTTTTCCACGGACTGTGAATCCTCCGTGCGCAGCATGCTTAATGCCGCAGTGGAAAAAGGCCTGAGGACTGTCTGTATCACGGATCATATGGATCTGGATTTCCCTCCTCAGGAGGGGGAAGGACAAGCGCAGGATGCGCCGCTGTTTCAGTTTGACGTGGAAGAGTATTTCCGTGTGCTGACTCCGCTGAAAGAGGAGTACAGGGGCAGGCTGGATGTGCGGATCGGCATTGAGATTGGACTCCAGCCGCATCTGGGAGCACAGTATAAAAAATTACTGGCGGCGTATCCTTTTGACATTGTCATCGGCTCCATCCATCTCGTGCGGGGACTGGATCCCTATTACGGGAAACTGTTTGAGGGAAGACCGGACGCGGACACTTACAGGGAAGCGTTTGAGGAGACATTGACCTGTATTGAGCAGAATGAGGACTTCGATACACTGGGGCATCTGGATTACGTGGTGCGCTACGGGAAGCGCAAGGCAGAGGAGTATTCCTACAGGGCCTTTGCGGATGAGATCGACGCAGTGCTGAAAAAACTTATATCCATGGGAAAAGGTCTGGAGGTCAATACAGGCGGATTAAAATACGGACTTGGCTTCACCAATCCCCATCCGGATGTGATAAAGAGGTATCGGGAGCTGGGCGGCGAGATCGTTACCGTGGGTGCGGACGCACACAGGCCGGAATATGTGGGATATGAGTTTGGGAAGACCGCGGATTTACTTGGGGTGTGCGGGTTCCGCTATTATACGGAGTTTATAGAGCGAAAGCCGATTTTTAAGAAGCTCTGATCCATGTGTTGATAGAGGTGCCTGCCACTAGGTTTTAACAGTTTTAATAGATTTTCATAGTTAGTACTTGAATTTTTGCTCCCGTTTTAGTACAATTATTCTAGTTGATGAATCCTTAACAATTTCTGCTTGTGGGGATTCATTGTTATGACTGTGACACAGTCAAATATTTTTTAAATTCTTAGGAGGAATTAATCATGGCAGTAAAAGTAGCGATCAATGGATTTGGACGTATCGGACGTCTTGCTTTCAGACAGATGTTTGGAGCTGAGGGATTTGAGATCGTAGCAATCAACGACCTTACATCTCCGAAAATGCTGGCTCACTTACTGAAATATGACTCAACACAGGGCAAATACGCTCTGGCTGACAAGGTTGAGGCAGGAGAGGATTCCATCATCGTTGACGGAAAAGAGATCAAGATCTACGCGAAGGCTGATGCAAAAGAGCTTCCGTGGGGCGAGATCGGTGTTGACGTAGTTCTGGAGTGTACAGGATTCTACACATCCAAGGCAAAAGCTCAGGCTCACATCGACGCAGGCGCTAAGAAAGTTATCATCTCCGCTCCGGCAGGCAACGACCTTCCGACAATCGTTTACAATGTAAACCACGAGAAACTCACAAAGGATGACGACATCATCTCCGCTGCATCCTGTACGACAAACTGCCTCGCTCCGATGGCTAAGGCACTCAATGATCTTGCACCGGTTAAATCTGGTATCATGTGCACGATCCACGCTTACACAGGTGATCAGATGACACTTGACGGACCGCAGAGAAAAGGCGATCTGAGAAGATCACGCGCGGCAGCAGTGAACATCGTTCCGAACAGCACAGGCGCAGCAAAGGCTATCGGCCTTGTTATTCCGGAGCTCAACGGCAAGCTGATCGGTTCCGCACAGCGTGTTCCGACTCCGACAGGTTCTACAACAATCCTTACAGCAGTTGTAGAGGGAGAGGTTACGGTTGATCAGATCAACGCAGCTATGAAGGCAGCAGCGAACGAGTCTTACGGCTACAACACAGATGAGATCGTATCCAGCGACATCGTTGGTATGTCTTACGGCTCACTGTTCGACGCTACACAGACAATGGCTCTTCCGACAGGCGACGGAAACACAGAGGTTCAGGTTGTTTCATGGTATGACAACGAGAACTCCTACACAAGCCAGATGGTAAGAACAATCAAATACTTCGGAAAACTTCTTGAGGCTTAATTCTCGTTGAGAGGACAAGCTGATAGATTGTAATAGTTCAGCTCGCGGTATAGCTGAACTGTTATCCAAAATTGACTCACAATGGGGTCCGGTCTTATTGTTGGACCGGACCCTGTTTTGTGCGATACGCTCTGCAAGCGGCAGCCGTGCTCGCACGAGCAGGCATTTGCAGGGCGACGGACAGCGAACAGCCTATGCTGTGAGCTGGCTACGGTATCGCGCTTTGTTTAAAAAAGATTCAGGAGGCAGTAAAAAATGGCAGCACTCAACAAAAAATCAGTAGATGATATCAATGTAAAAGGAAAAAGAGTCCTCGTAAGATGTGATTTCAACGTTCCGCTCATCGATGGAAAGATCACAGACGAGAACCGTATCGTGGCAGCTCTTCCGACAATCAAGAAGCTGATCGCTGACGGCGGAAAAGTGATCCTCTGCTCACACCTCGGAAAGCCGAAGGGAGAGCCGAAGCCGGAGATGTCTCTTGCACCGGTAGCAGTAAGACTGGCTGAGCTTCTCGGACAGGACGTAAAATTTGCGGCAGATCCGGAAGTGGTAGGACCGAACGCAAAGGCAGCAGTAGAAGCAATGAACGACGGAGACGTAGTTCTTCTTGAGAACACACGTTACAGAGCAGAAGAGACAAAGAACGGCGAAGCTTTCAGCAAAGAGCTTGCTTCTCTGTGCGATGTATTTGTTAATGATGCTTTTGGTACGGCTCACAGAGCACACTGCTCAAACGTAGGTGTGACAGAGTATGTTGACACAGCAGTAGTCGGATACCTGATGCAGAAAGAGATCGACTTCCTCGGAAACGCGGTTGAGAATCCGGAGAGACCGTTTGTTGCGATCCTCGGCGGCTCCAAGGTTTCTAGCAAGATCTCGGTTATCAACAACCTGCTTGAGAAAGTGGACACACTCATCATTGGCGGCGGAATGTGCTATACATTTACAAAGGCGCAGGGCGGAAACGTAGGAAATTCTCTCCTTGAGGAGGATTACCTTCAGTATGCGCTCGACATGGTAGAGAAGGCAAAAGAAAAAGGCGTGAAACTCCTTCTTCCTGTTGACGCGATCGCGGCAGACGCTTTCTCCAACGATGCGAATACAAAGGTAGTCGCTCAGAATGAGATCCCGGACGGCTGGATGGGTCTTGATATCGGACCGGAGACAGCAAAGATGTATGCGGACGCTGTGAAATCCGCTAAGACAGTTGTATGGAACGGACCGATGGGATGCTTCGAGATGCCGAAGTTCGCAGACGGAACAAAGACAGTTGCAGAGGCACTGGCAAACACAGACGCTGTGACGATCATCGGCGGCGGTGACTCCGCAGCAGCCGTAAATCAGCTCGGATACGGCGACAAGATGACACATATCTCCACAGGCGGCGGCGCTTCCCTTGAGTTCCTTGAGGGTAAGGAGCTGCCGGGCGTAGCAGCAGCGAACGATAAGTAAAGAGCTTAGTGAAGCCAAGCCGAAGGCGTAGGCTGAACTTTAGCGTTTACTTAGTTCGGCGCACTTGGCGAGGTGTTTTCGAGCCTAGTAAGGCGAACATCAAGTCGGTGTACATGCTCCGATTGCGATGTCAGATGCGGCTTGACGTACCTAAAGGCGTATGCCGGCGCCGCATCTTCCTTGCACTCGAAACATATCCACCACTTATTGGTTTCTTATATGTTGTGATTTATAGGCTGGTAAGTGTAGATTACAGAGTAAACAAAGAAGTATCAAGGAGAATAGAAAAATGGCAAGAAAGAAAATTATCGCAGGCAACTGGAAGATGAATAAGACTCCCAGCGAGGCAGTTGCTCTGGTAGAGGAATTGAAACCGCTCGTTGCGAACGAGGAAGTTGACGTAGTATTCTGTGTTCCGGCGATCGACATCGTGCCGGTTGTTGAGGCTGTAAAGGGCACGAATATTCAGGTCGGTGCTGAGAATATGTACTATGAGGAGAGCGGTGCTTACACAGGAGAGATCGCTCCGAATATGCTCGTGGATGCAGGTGTAAAATACGTTGTTCTTGGACACTCCGAGAGAAGAGATTATTTCGGGGAGACAAATGAGGATGTCAATAAGAAAGTTCTCAAAGCGCTTGAGCACGGTATCACACCGATCATGTGCTGCGGAGAGACTCTGGAGCAGAGAGAACAGGGCGTGACAATGGATTTCATCCGTCAGCAGGTGAAGGTCGGACTCCAGAATGTAACGGCGGATCAGGCGAAGACAATGGTCATCGCTTACGAGCCGATCTGGGCGATTGGAACAGGCAAGACTGCTACAACAGAGCAGGCTGAGGAAGTATGCAAAGGCATCCGCGAGTGCATCGCTGAAGTTTATGACGAGGCGACAGCAGAGGCTATCCGCATCCAGTACGGCGGCTCTGTAAACGCAGGCAACGCGGCAGAGCTGTTCGCGCAGGCTGACATCGATGGCGGTCTGGTAGGCGGCGCTTCCCTGAAGGCTGACTTTGGAAAGATTGTATGCTATAAATAAATACAGCTACAGATAAGGATACATGAAAATGTATTGAGATAGGAAAGGCACAGCGAAAGCTGTGCCTTTCCTTATGTCCGGGTGGCAGGACAAGCGAATTACCGCTCCCATGTGGGTTTGTTGTAATCTTCGTCATACCATGAATAAGAGTAAGAGTTACCAAATTCGCAGTTCCCGACCGCGCTTTCCATTTCATCCTCCTCGCTGTACCCGGAGTCATCGAAGTCCTGTTCATCGGAATCTGTGTCATCTAAAGCTGTGTCTTCATCCGTCTCTTGAGCATCAGGAACGTCGGGATGTGAGGAGTCATTTGTGTTGTCCGTGCTGTCTGTTCCGCCGGAGTCAACAGCCTTGTCGGTAGGAGCGGGCGGATTTTCAACCCTAATTCTTTTGTTGAGCGCCGTTATATATGTGTCATACATCGTTATATATGGTATGTAAGGTAGGATTTCATCATATTTTTGCAGCAGTTCCGCGTGCAACAGCACGACCTTCTTAAACCAGTTTTCCATATCGTATGGCAGAGGCGGCAGGTTCCGCTCGGTGAGGATACGGCAGATGTGCTCAATCTGCTCGTCGGACAGTACCTTGTCATGCTTGCGGATCTCATTCACGATTTCTGTTTTTCTGACTACTACCGCGTTAGACTCGTTCTGGATGTCTATCGTATCATTGGCGAGAACAATGATCGAGTGCGCGGAGATGTCGCTGTTTCCGCCGAGCGCCTCGTTGACGATCGTTTCTACTCCGTGGAGATGTCGGACGTTCTGCTTGGATACAGAAGCCATGTTCTCCGATGTACCATCGCGGTATACTTTCTTCCACCGGCCGTCTTTCTCGATGGCGATGCTGTATTTCCCGCTGACGCCGAGATTTTTTACCTCGACGATAAAAATGCCTTGTTTGCAGACAATGATAAGGTCAGATTCGATGGATTGACCGTTTACTTCGAGTCGGATATTTTCCAAGAGCCTTAGCTGGTTAGAGAAGAATTTGAGCTCTCGGACAACTTCCTGCTCGCCTTCTGCGCCTATGTGCGTACGTTTGCTGTCGCCTATGTATTCATCTAAGTTCTTCTTGTAGGTCATATATAAGGAAGACAGCTCGTCAAATATGGGCTGGGAGAGAAAGGTGCGGTAGTTGGGGATTTCTTCTCTAAACATATAAGTGATCACAGCTGTTTTTTCTTTAATGCCCCTTGCACCTTCATTGTTGCGGTTTACATTATATGAGAGGGGGTATTCACTGGAAATAGTATCCTTATGATATCCCCTGCCTTTTTCAGAAAAATAGTCCTCAAAGACATTCGGTAGTGCAGGCAATGAAGACAGTATGTCAGCAATCGCGTCAATATATTTTTCTCGTATGTCATTCGATACGGATAGGGTATCAGAATAAGAATCATGAAGATAATCAGATATCAATGGATATTGGTCATTGATTTTTTCTTTGATTATCGTATTTTTGCTTATAAATTCCTCTTTATTAAAAGCGGAGAAAGAGACGGCTGATTGCGGATAATCCAATCTGTCATCAATGGATGATGCAACCTTCAATAGCATACTGTTAAGCCATAATTTGCCGACATCTTCACTTGAAACATAGCAACATTGATACAAATAGTATCCGGCATTAGAGGGTGAGACTTTCGTTTCGCAATTACTAAAGATAATTTCTTGATTCTCTAATGAATTTGAATTTAAATACTCATCCTCATATGGAATTAGGTCATACTTTGGAAGCAAATCGCACAATTTTGCGAGGGTATCGTCTTCGATAGTTATTTCGTCGTCATTGGGAGATGAAAGGAGTGCACCCATCCCCCCGATCAGCAATCCTATAAACAGAAGAAAAGTAACAGCCGACAAAAGCCCGTTAGAAGAAAAACTCTCCCAGATTCCACCAATGCCTACTATGATAATAAGTATGCAGACTAACCATCCTTTTTTAGAGAATAGATAACATG
>DWYT01000068.1 GCA_019118545.1 Candidatus Mediterraneibacter merdavium
ATATCATATACTTCGGCGAAAAAACTTGTCAAGATGGACTCTGCATTTTCCCGTGCATTTTCTAATAATCCGTTTTCAATGGCGTCATTTACCGCAGTCTCTCTCAGCTTTGCCACAGCCTCATTATTTTCTTCTAACGATATCTGCCTGAAAATGCTTTCATCTTCGTGATACACCTCTAAAGAATCCTGATCCACCTCGCTGCTTAAGATCTTCGCCTCCGGGAGTCTCACTTCAATAGTCGATCCATTCACATCCCACTCAATCTCCGTAAAGTCAAAGCCTGCTTTTATTTCAATATCATAGCTGTATATATATTTGCTCTGGGTAAATGGTATTTTCATGCCGAATAATTCTCTCGACGCGTCAGTTACATTGACTTCCGTGCAATAGGCCGTCTGCGTCGCAAGCTCGCCGATATCCTCAAACCCGATCTTCGTCGTCTTACTGTCTGAGACAATGTAATTTTTCACGCCGAATCCGATCGCGCAGACAACTGCGATGATCAAAATGATCCCGAATACTCTTCTGGCAATATAATTCCCCAGTATTCTCCCAAAAATACTCCCTTTCTTCTTTGGTTCCTTATTCTGCTGTTCCATTTGTCTTTTCCTCTCTTAATATGATCTTTTTCAATTCGGGTATAAACCTTCTCTCCAGTGCGAACACCTTCGCAGCCGCTGATCTGCCGGCTTTCTACAGCCGCTTCTCCCCTGTCTTTCTATACTCAAAAGGATTGATTCCGAAATTCTTTTTAAACACCGTGGAAAAATAGCTGAGATTTGAATAGCCGACTTTCTCAGCGATTTCATACACTTTCATATTTGTACTTTCCAGAAGGTTCAGAGCGTGCTTTAGTCTGATATTGTTCAGATACACAATGAATTTGATCCCTGTTTCCTCTTTAAAAATCCGGCTTAGATACTCTGAGCTCAGACCGGCGAGCCCTGCCACCTCGGACAGATTGATCTGCCGCCCGTAATTTTCTTCCATATATTCGATGGCCGCGCGCACCGGATGGGACCATTCCTGATTCTCGCCTGATTTCAGCAACTTGTCAAACACCCGGTCTGTCAGTTCTTCAAGTTCTTCCAGACTGTCTATTTTCGCTACCTTTTCTTTCAGCCCTTCAATCTGTTTCTCCAGTCTGTCGATATCGTCCTGCACGAAATGTAGCAGCGTGACCATGAAGAAAAGATACAGTTCCTTTACATCCTCCACCGGATAAGGACGTTCCTTTCGCACTGCCTCTTTCATCTCTTCCATGATGCTAAAGACTTTTGTATAATTCTGATTAATCATCTCTCTGTTAAACCGGATCTTGTAGTTCTCCCCTTTTTCCAGCCGCCGGTCTGCATACTCTTCCTCATAAAACACCCTCTGCCTACGGTTGTAAAATCCAACGAAACTGCTGTCATACGCGCGCTTTACAGCCGCCGCGATCTTGGCGGGATCGTTTCTTCCTGTACTCACCCCCACAGCGACCCCTTCCCGCCTCATAATATCTCCGCATATGCTGTGGATCACCTCCCGCTGTCTGAGCAGACTGACCGATGTATTATTAGAAAAACCCACTATCATTACCGTGCATTCAAGTTCAGGCAAAAGAGAATATATCCTGATATATTCCGCCCCTTCCGTCTCACATAAGTCTTTCTGCAGCTCTTCTTCCAACTTATGGCCCGCGCCTGACAATTCCTTGTTTCCCCTCACTGCCAGCACCGCATAAGTTCCCTCCACATCGTCCAGACCGCACTGTTTTAATTTTTCTGGGCTGACGCCACTTTCATTTTCACCGCGGACTGCCGCGCACAGCAGCCTTTTTCTCTCCTTGGCTATTCTTTCTCTGTCCTCTGCCATTCCTGTTTCAGCAAGAGTATGTGTTCCTTTGGAAAGCATTTCCCCGAGGGTCTCCTCCGATATTTCCGTCTTAAGAATATAATCCTTTACCCCGGACTGCATCGCGCGTCTGGCATAACTGAACTCCTCGTGGCTGGTCAGCACAAGGACGTAGACCGACGGCTCTAAATTCCGTATCATCTCGATCATCTCAAGCCCGTTGACTCCCGGCATCCTGATGTCTGTTATGATGATATCCGGGTGTTTCCTGCGAAAAAGGGAATATCCTTCCGCGCCGTTGGACGCTGATCCCACCAGCTCATATCCGTCCATCCTGTCAATGCAAAATTCCAGCCATTGACGGATCGGAACCTCATCGTCAACTACCAGCACCTTATACATCAATCAATTCCTCCTGTCACTCTATCTCGGGAAAGTAAAGGGTAATCTTCGTCCCCTTCCACTCCTGACTCTCCACTTTCATACCGTATTTTTCTCCAAAGTTCAACTGTATTCTCTCTCTTACATTTTCAAGCCCAATATGATCCTTGTCGTTCAGCTTCTCACCTCTGTTGATCTTTTCCAGCGTTTCCTTATCAATCCCAACGCCGTTATCCTCCACGGTGATCACGACATTTCCCCCTTCTTCACGTGCCGTCACCACAACCATTCCCTGTTTTTTCAACTCCACTCCGTGGAAGATCGCATTTTCCACAAGGGGTTGTATGAGCAGCTTCGGCATTTTCTTATCCTTCACCGCCGGATCGCACTCACAGCAGATGTCAATCCGTTCAGAATACCGGAGCTGCTGCAGCTCCGCATACTTTTCCAACAGTTCGAACTCCTCCTCCACAGTCTGAAAGACTTCCGGGTCCGAAAGTGTGTTCCGCAGCAGGGCAATAAAGGATACGAGCATGGAAGACGCCTCTTCGTTCTTGTGCATATCCACCATACATTTCACGGAAAACAGCGTATTATACATGAAATGCGGATTGATCTGCGCCTGCAGAAATCCCAGCTCCAGTTCCCGTTTCTGCTTCTCCTTTTGTTTGATGTTATCCATCAGCCGGCTCATCTGAGCCAGCATCTGATTCAGCCGTTCTCTGAGTGTGTTGATCTCTGTATATCCCTGTACTGTACATTTTCTGTCTATATTGGAGCCGTCAATCCCAATCATAAAATCACACAGTTCGGAAATCGGGCGAGTCACCTTTTTCGCGAAGTAGAGGGCGTACAGGCTGGAAATCACGATACACAATAGCGCGAGGAACACGAGCAGTTTTCTCACCTCGTTGATCGGGCCAAGGACTTCCTCTATGCCAATCTCCTCCATGACATAGAGGCCCGAATTCTCGTCATAAGATCTCGTAAAGAGGATTTCCTTGTCGTGCATCCGCGTGATCGTATATTCGTCCCTGCCGAATATTTCACTGAGGTTGCCCATATTAAAATACTGGAATCCGTTCACCTTGCGATTGCTGCTGGATACCACATTGCCGCTGCCGTCGGTGACATATATCTCCCGGTCTCCCGAGATTAGCTCCGAATACATGTTATAGATGTTCTCTTCATCTGTCATCACCATCAGATAGCCCAGCACATTGCCCGATCCGTCCATAACGCAGCGCCCTGTTCCGTAATATCCTTTTCCCCTTATGGCGTCTTTATAGTACGGAATCTCGAGGATGCCGCCTTTTGCTTCCAGAAGATCCCTGTACCATGTCTTTACTTCCGGATTCATATAATCATACCCTTCCGGCGCCTCAAATGAGGCGTAGCGATACCCGTTCCGCAGAAAAAGTATCACGTCAAAGGACATCTCATCCTCACCGAAAGCCTTCTGGTACTGAACTGTCATCCCGTCCAGATAGCCGTTCACTGTCCGCCGGAGCACCTCGCTGTCCTCCTCGTCTAGCCTCTGCAGATATCTGTTGAACGTAACATCATAATAATACAGATATGATACTGTGTATAAATTATTTTTGATACGCCTTGTCTGATTCCCGATCTGGCTCAACACGTCTGAGCGGTTGTGTCCGATCTCATCGATCAGTGTGTTTTCAAACACTTTAAATCCGAACACCCCGAGAATGCCTGTAATGATCAGCCCGATCGCGATGATAATAATCATCAGCCTTATTTTGATCCTGTTAAAATCCTGCCTCATAAACGCACCTCTTCGTATAAGTATAAACGATAAGAGACATAGACGCCACATCTATTTCTGATGCAGTGTCTATGTCCTTTCCGGTACAGCGCCTGTGCCTCCACTGTGGCAGCGCATATATTCTTAAAAATACACCTTAATATTTCCCGATACGCAGAGGCAGAGTATCCTCAGTCTCTATGATCCTGTCCGTCAGCTTTCTTATCATTTTTTCTCTGACTTCCCTGTACTCCGGGTCCGCCCACAGATTGACAAACTCATCGGGGTCCGCGTTGCGGTCGTACAGTTCCCCGTAGTCTTTTCCCGCGTAATACGTCAGCTTATAGTCTGTGCCAGTCAGTGTCTTCACGCTCAGCCCCCAGTCATAGCAGTTAAACTCTGTCATCGCGTACATTTTCCCGGCGCCTTTATCCCCCCGGAGTATAGCTGCCATGGAATTCCCCTGCACACCGTAAGGCGTTCTTACTCCTGCGTACTCGAGTATGGTCGGCATGATATCTACATGTTCTGTAATCTGGCTGTATCTTGATCCCTTGGGGATCTCTCCCGGCCATTTCAATATCATGGGCGCCTTGATCAGACAGTCATAATGGAACGGTCCTTTAAACAAAAGTCCGTGGTCGCCCATCAGTTCGCCGTGGTCATTTGTGAAGATAATCAGTGTATCATCCTCGATCCCTTTTCTCTCTATAGCGTCAAGTATCCTGCCGATATTGTCATCGATTAGGGTGATCATCCCGTAATATGCCGACTTGACGGTTCCCCAGTCATGCGCGGAGAGACTGCTGTAATCATACTTTTCGTTGGAAAACCCATGTCCGCTCCTTGCCTTCCTAAAATGCGGCGGCTTATCCTCAAGCTCCCCTTCCCGCCATACGGGCGGTTCCAAAGTATCTGGATCGTACATCTGCGCGTACTCCCGGGGCGGATCAAAGGGATGGTGAGGGTCCACAAAAGAGCAAAACGCGAAGAACGGCCTTCCTTCTTCAGACTCATTGATCAGGTCTATCATCCGATCCGCGATCCAGTGGGACTGATGGAACTTCGGATCAATATCGCTTAGATAAACCTGTGGCGGTCCGCTCGTGTCTTTATCTGCAGCGGAAGCCTTATCCTCTTTTAACTTCCGTTCTCCCTGCTCCTTGACTATCTCGTAGTCTCTCGGACTTTCCTTTTCCAGCCAGTTCAAATACTCGCCGGTCTTCAGGTCACAGGTCGTATGTATGACATCAAACCCATAATTATCCTCTGGCCAATCATCCTGTTCATCCTCTTTCGGAAGAAATTGAGTCGTTATGTGCATTTTACCAATCGCCGCCGTAACATAGCCGTTATCACGGAGTACCTGCGGAAACGTGACCTCTTCATCCCTAAGTGGAATACCGTTGTCGCGTGTTCCGTGGTTTTTTGGATATCTTCCAGTGAGGACGCTGCATCTGGATGGTGAGCAGACGGGATTGGATACAAAATGATTATCAAATGTGCTCCCATTCAGAGCGATCCTGTCGATGTTCGGGGTATGTATCTGCGTATTTCCGTAACAGCCCAGAGCATCATATCTAAGTTGATCACACATGATCAAAATTATATTCGGTCGTTTATCTGTCATAATGTA
>DWYT01000069.1 GCA_019118545.1 Candidatus Mediterraneibacter merdavium
TTGGAAGTTTATCAAGATAAAAGGGTTGGGAATGTATTACTTTGAAAAATGCACACCTCAAGATGTGGTTTATCAGCTTGATTATAACAAAGAGGGACTGGCACATAAAGATGAATACTTAAAAATGTTTGATGACTGCGGCTGGGAATACATACAGGATTATGCAGGATACAGTTATTTTAGAAAAGCAGTATCGGAAAGCGGCGAAGCAGAAGAAATTTTCTGTGATGAAGAATCAAGGCTGCAAATGATGGATAGAGTAATAAAAGGACGGATGGCCCCCTTACTTGCTATATTCTTCGCAGTATTGCTGCCGCAATTTATTATCAACCTTTTCAGTTTTCACAATTACGTTGCAGCCGCGTTTATTGGGGGGATGTTAGCAGTATATCTTGTAATATTCGCTGTGTATTTTACAAAATACTGTCAATATAAAAATAATACAAAAATAATTTAAAAATAATGACTAATTCCGCAGGCATCCACGGGCAGCAAGCATATATCGCCCTTGCGTTGGAAGTGAAATTGAAATATACTAAAACAAAGACAAAGAGGAACCACTTAAAACACACTGGAGGGCAGAGATATGGCATTGTTTGGAAAAAGGGAAAAGGTTTTCGAGGTCTGGGGAGACATGCCCCGGTTAAAGCAGGCGAAAGCGCGCCTTAAGGAAGCCGGAATAAAGATCATGGAGACCGGATACTATGAAACGGAACCGCCGCTATGCAGCTGCGGCCCCAAGCTGGATCACCGGAATTACGGTCCCAACGGAAAGATCGATCGGCTGACCTATTATATTTCTGTGAAGCCGGAGGATGTGGAGCGGGCGAAGGAGCTTTTAGCAGACCTTGTCAAACCCGGGCACGTTGTTCCCCAATAGCGGAAGGGATCGTTCCTTATTCAGACCAAACAGGGAAAACCGGAGTTGTAATTCCCGGTTTTCCCTGTTTCACTTTGTTTATCTTTCCTTTAATATCTCTACCGCTCTTCTCACCTGATCCGCATCTGTCTGCCAGATCTCAAACTCGCTGAATCCCGGGATACCCATCGGCACTCCGCTTCTGCGAAATTCCATCCGGCTGTCCAACACTTTTTTCCCGGACATATGGAAAGAACGGACTCCTGTATAATCTGCCAGTTCTCTGATCACCTCTGGGCCGATCCCCGCGCCCGCGAGGATATCGATACGGCCGTCCGCCCGGCGTACAAGTTCCGACAGCAATTCCCTGCCCTCCCATGCGCAGCTCCTCTGTCCGCTGGTCAGTATTGTATCAATACCGAGAGAAACGCACTGCTCCAGAGCTTCATATGGATTGCTGCAAACATCAAACGCACGGTGCATCGTAATCCCGATCCCTTTTGCCGCGTTCACAAGCTCCGCCATCTGTTCCATGTTAATAGTTCCGTCCGGCTTTAAGATGCCAATAACCACGCCGTCCGCCCCAAGCTCGCGGAACTGCTGCACCTCTTCCGCCAGCGTCTGAAATTCATATTCATCATAGCAGAAATCACCGAATCTCGGACGCAGGAGAACCCGGATTTTTAAATCTGTATTTTCCTTCACCTGACGAAACATCGCCGCTGAGGGAGACAGGCCGCCGATCACCAGAGCCGAGCAAAGCTCCACCCGGCCCGCGCCGCCTTCCTGTGCCGCGACCGCAGACTGAACGCTGTCCGCGCATACCTCAAGAATATATGACATGTCCCTTATCCCGGTATTTTTGACAGAGCCGCACTGTCGCCAATGATCACTACATCATTATGGAACTGGAGGATGGAAGCCGGAACCTCCGGTGTGACCGGCCCAAAGAAAGCTTTTGCCACGATGTCAGCTTTTGCCTCTCCGTTTACAATAAGCAGGATCTTCTTTGCCTTCATGATTGTTCCGATTCCCATTGTATATGCCTGTCTCGGCACATCGTCCGCAGAGGCGAAGAACCTCTTGTTTGCCTCAATGGTACTCTCTGTCAGATCTACACAGTGTGTTGCCTGTGCAAAAGTACTGTCCGGCTCATTAAATCCGATATGGCCATTGTGCCCCAGTCCGAGAAGCTGGATGTCAACGCCCCCCATGGACTCGATCAGCTTTTCATATCTCGCGCACTCTTTATCCGCGTCCGGTTCTGTCCCGTCGGGAACATTTGTATTCGCCGGATCAATATTCACACGGTCAAAAAGGTGCTCGTGCATAAAGTAATAGTAGCTCTGGTCATTCTCCCGTGTAAGTCCTTTGTACTCGTCAAGATTAACTGTCTTTACCTTTGAGAAATCAAGATCTCCCTTCTCATACCATTCTACGAGCTTATCATATGTACCGATGGGCGTGGATCCCGTCGCCAGTCCCAGCACACTGTCCGGTTTCAGGATCACCTGCGCCGACAGGATATTAGCCGCCTTTTTGCTCATCTCCTGATAGTCTTTTGCCTCATAGATCTTCATTTTTATTTCCTCCTCGTTTCCTATACTGCCGCGGGAACCGCAGAATAAAGAACCAGACTTCAGAAGTATGCCGCACATCCCGAAAATCCGATTCTTTTCTCCTGCAATATCCCCTGCGATATCGTTAGATTTATCATAACATAACGCGGCAGATTTTCATAGACCCGTAAGAAACTTTAGCGCACTCCCATGTTGTTTTTGCACGAAAAAACCTCCGGGATATACCGGAGGCTTTCCAATCATTTTGTATTCAGACTAGTTTTTCTGTCCTGCCGTAACAGCGACAGCGATACCAAACACCATCGCGATGCAGTCAAAGACGTTGAATGTGCCCTGCGTAAACTGCATATAAAGCAAAGATACAAGTCCGATCACCGCGAAGATCAGTCCCAGCGGACGGCACACGCTTACTGCGCCCTTCATACATGCAACCCCGCAGATGATGGCAAGCAGAGCAACAACGTATGCAAGAACAACAATGAGCGTCTCCTGTGCTTCATGCCCCGGAAGAAGACCGCCTAATTCTCCCATCAGAGCCACCGTACCAAGAATGGCATAGACTGCTCCGAACAGGATCATTACGATACCAAATACTTTTAATACTCCTGAGTTATTCTTATCCATTGTAAATTCCTTTCTTTCCCCTATAAAGACTTTCATCCTTTGGACTATGGAGATTATGTGTTTTTGTCCGCGCTACATTATAGCGCGGCGGTATCTATCCTTCAATTCCGCCGACGTTTTTTGTCTCATTATTACTGTTTTCATATCCAATCCCAATCAGGGTAAGTCCCTGAGGCGGCGCGGTTACCCCCGACTTGGTGCGGTCTTTACTCTCCAGCATCTCCTTCACTTCCTCAGGTTCAAAATATCCCCTGCCCACGCCCGCCAGTGTTCCCGCGATGATGCGGACCATGTTATAGAGGAACCCATTTCCCCGCACACGGATCGTAATGATGTCCCCCGCTTTGCGTATATCCAGATCGTAGATAGTGCGCACGGTATCCTTTACCGCTGTCTGTGCGCTGCAGAACCCTTTAAAATCATGTGTTCCCTTTAAATATTCTGCCGCTGTCCTCATACGTTCCAGATCAAGAGGAAAGGAAACGAAATACGTATCCCGCCGCCGCACCGGATCCGGCAGTTCCCGGTTCAGGATACGATACTCATACGTCTTCACGGACACGCAGCGTCTCGGGTGCCAGCCTGCCGGAACCTCCTCTGACTTCACGGCGACCACATCCTCGGGCAGCATGGTATTGAGCGCATAGATAAGGCGCTCCGGCGGGATCTTTGTGTCGGTGTCGAACACCGCTACATTTCCCTGCGCGTGAACACCTGCATCGGTACGGCTTGCCCCGGTCACCGTGATATTTTCTCCGGTCAGGCGGGACAGCGCTTTATTGAGCACCTCTTCCACCGTGATCCCGTTTTTCTGTATCTGCCATCCGCAGTAGTCCGTGCCGTCATAGGCAACGGTCAGCTTGATCCTTCTCATACTTCCTCCATAATCAGAGGGACGCGGCCAAACCTTATCTGACCCCGTCCCCAATTCCTGTCTGGTATGTTCAAAATGAATGTAACATGCAATTATTTTTTAAAATATCCACAGCTTGAACGGCACATAGCGCCCGATCACAAATATGGCCGCAAAATAGATCAGTGTCACGATATACGCCGTCACATCGCGTTTCTTATATTTAAGAGGCTTCATCTTCGTCCGTCCCTCTCCGCCGTGATAACAGCGCGCCTCCATGGCCATCGCCAGATCGTTGGCGCGGCGGAACGCGGATACGAAGAGCGGCACCAGAATTGGGATCATGGCTTTTGCCCTCTGGATAATATTTCCAGACTCAAAGTCCGCGCCTCTGGCGATCTGCGCTTTCATGATCTTATCCGTCTCCTCCAACAGGATGGGGATAAAACGCAGGGCAATGGACATCATCATCGCCACCTCATGCACCGGGACATTAATCTTGTTCAGCGGATGGAGCAGCTTCTCCATGCCGTCTGTCAGTCCGTTGGGCGAAGTCGTAAATGTCATGATCGATGATCCCGCGACCAGATACATCAGGCGCACCGCCATGAATATGGACGTGCGAAGTCCGCCCTCTGTCACTGTAAAGATCCAGAAGTGAACCAATGTCTCCCCTCCTCTTGTGAGAAAGAGATTCATCACCACTGTGAACATGAGCAGGATCATGATGGGTTTTAAGCCTTTTAAGATGAATTTAAGCGGTACTTTGGACATACGGATCACCGTGCCGAGAAATACCGTGGCGATCACATACCCAAGCAGACTGTTCTGAACGAATAAGGACACAAGAAAAAACAGGGTGCACACAATCTTCACCCTAGGGTCCAGCTTATGTATCCGGCTCTCTGCCGGGTAGTACTGCCCGATCGTAATATCTCTGATCATTGAAAACTCCTCATTATCTTCTCCGCGGCTTCTTCGATGGTCGTCGCGTCCGGCGACACCGGAAACCCTCGGTCTTTTAAGTCGTGCATCACATAGGTCACCTGCGGCGCGGCAAGTCCTACCTGTTCCAGTTCTTTATAGTGGCGGAATACCTCCGCCGGAGCTCCGTCCAGCATCTTCTCCCCACGGTTCATGACAATGATACGCTCCACATACCTCGCCACATCCTCCATGCTGTGGGACACAAGGACAACCGTCATCCCCGTCTCTTTGTGCAGACGTTCTACCTGATCTAATATCTCGTCCCGCCCTTTCGGGTCAAGTCCCGCGGTAGGTTCATCAAGAACAAGAACCTTGGGCCTCATGGCGAGCACTCCCGCGATCGCTACGCGCCGCTTCTGTCCGCCAGACAGCTCAAAGGGCGACTGATTGTAATACTTCTCAGGAAATCCCACCAGCGCCAGCGCTTCTTTGGCGCGGGCCTCACACTCTTCCGGCGACAACCCCTGATTCTTCGGGCCAAAGCAGACGTCGCTTATGACATCCACCTCAAAAAGCTGATGCTCCGGGTACTGGAACACAAGTCCCACCTGAGAGCGCAGCGCGCGCATATCATAGCCTTCCGCACAGATGTCCTGTCCTTCATACAGCACTTTCCCTGACGTGGCTTTCATAAGTCCGTTCAAATGCTGGATAAGCGTTGATTTCCCAGACCCGGTATGCCCGATGATCCCCACGAACTGCCCATGCGGGATCTCAAGGCTGACATCCTTGAGCGCCGCTTTTTCATAGGCTGTTCCCGGACTGTATATATAATTCACATGTTCTAACGCAATCGACATAATGCCTCCACCAATTCTTCCCGTCTGAGCACCCCTCGGGGGATATCCAGACCGCGCTTCCTAAGTTCCTCCGCCAACATGGTCACCTGCGGCACGTCCATGCGGTAAGATTTCAGCTCGTCCACCCGGCTGAAAATCTCCCTCGGAGTACCGTGCATAACGATATGCCCGCCGTCCATGACGAATACCTGATCCGCGTCAATCACTTCTTCCATATAATGTGTGATCAGGATGACTGTGACCTGCTTCTCCTCCCGCAGCTTCTCCACCGCACGAATGACTTCCTTCCGCCCGTTGGGATCCAACATGGCGGTAGGCTCGTCCAGCACAATGCACTTCGGTTCCATGGCGATCACACCCGCGATTGCCACGCGCTGCTTCTGCCCGCCGGACAGTTTATTGGGTGAGGCTTTGCGGTATTCGATCATCCCTACAGACCTCAGGCTGTCCTCCACCCGTTTCCAGATCTCGTCCGTGGGAACGCCTAAGTTCTCGGGGCCGAATCCCACGTCCTCCTCGACTACAGTGCCGATGATCTGGTTGTCCGGGTTCTGGAACACCATGCCCGCGCTCTGGCGCACATTCCACAGCTCCGCCGGGTCTTTCGTGTCCCGTCCGTCCACCCACATCGTACCGCCCGTCGGCACGAGGATCGCGTTCATGTGCTTTGCCAGCGTGGATTTCCCGGAACCGTTGTGCCCGAGCACCGCGACAAAGGAACCCTGCGGCACGTCGATGTCTACACCGTCGATGGCGCGGTTTCTCCCGATCACATTGCCCTCTTCGTCCCGCTTGTCATATTCATATATCAACTTTTCTGCATGGATCATTTCCATTTCGTCTTATCCTCCGATCTGGCCGGAAGTCACATCAGGCGATACGCCCGTTGCTTTCCATACGTATATCTGAAATCATTTGCACCCTATTTTACGGCATAACCCCTTATTTTGCAAGTCCTGTATCCCCCTCGGTTTATTTATCACAGGCTTTTCATTGTAACCGCTGTCTCCCGCAGTTTTCGTATGCCAAAGCTCCCGGTGCGTCTCTGCTTATGCCCCCACGTCCTTGAACCCTTCTCCGAATACTTCACTCGTCTCGGTAAACATGATAAACGCTTCTTCGTCTGCCTCGCGCACTGCCGCCCTGACCATATACGCCTCTGCTTTGGAGCAGGCGCACAGGAGCACGTCGCGGTCGGCCCCCGTGTAAGCGCCGACCGCGTTCAAAGAGGTTACTCCCCGGTCAACGTTCTTGGCGATGCTTTGCGCTGTCTCTTTGCCCTTCCCTGTAACAATGACCGCCAATGTCCCCGCGCCGATGCCATATAATATCTTATCGATCACCACCGTTGATACGAAGGTCGCAAGCAGGCCGTACAGGACGGAGTCAATATCTCCGAATACGGGTACTCCAAGAAGAATAACCGCCAGATCGATAAGCATTGTGATTACGCCGATGGTCATGTGAGGCTTCTTTTTCTTAATGGTGAGCGTGAGAAAGTCAATCCCGCCCGAGGAAGAGCCGCGGATGTAGAACAACGCCATTCCCGCCCCGAGGAACACGCCGGAGCAGAGCGCCGCCATCATCCGGTTGCCGCTGTACATAGGAAAGAGCGGGAATACAAGGTCAACAAAGATTGTGGAGATTAGCATTGTCACCCCGCTTTTGATCAAAAGCCTTTTCCCCACTGTCTTATAGCTGATCAGAATAAGCGGGATATTAAGCAGCAATGTAACTGTTCCCACGGGCAGTCCCCACAGATGGTTCATGATAAGGGCAAGTCCCGATACGCCGCCCGGGGCGAACCCCCCGTTTCCGGCAAATGTATAGATGCCGGCAGCATATAAGATACTGCCGGCAATATCATAGATCAGATCCAGTGCGATCTGTTTGATAAGGATTTCTCTTTTTGTCTTCATGTCTTGTTCTCCTGCTCTCTAAGATGTCGTTAAAATATCACCATGCACATTCCATGGGAGTCCATAATATTGGGCGCTACTGTCAGAATATGCAGTTTCTATAAAATCATTCGCCCAAGGTATATCTGCATACCAATGATACAGCGTCCTTTTAACTGCCCGGCTCTGTTTCACTGAGAAAATCTTCTACATTCTCAACGGTGATCTTCTCATAGGGGAGGTAAATATACTTTCCCCTCTCAAATTCCATATTCTGCAGGCCATCATGCGTCGCGAGCGCCACGGCAAGCTCCGCCATGGCCGCTGCCTGTCCTTCCTTGTCATTGTAAACAGTGCCTGAAAAACTTCCGTCTACCACAGCCTGCAGTCCTACGTTCGTTCCGTCAATTCCGAAGAACGCAGGATACTCCTCCTTCGGAAAACCTGACTTTTCATAAGCGTCGACAGCGCCAAGCGCCATATCGTCATTGTTGGCAAGAACAAGCTCGATCCCGTCCCCATACTGCGCGATTAGCTGCTGCATCCGGTTCTGCGCCTGCGCCCGGTTCCAGTTTGCGATCTGATAGCTTAATTTCTCAAGCTGTACCCCGTTATTCTTCATCGTTTCCACCGCATTCTCCGTGCGGATGATGGCGTCCTGATGTCCGGCCTCTCCTTCAAGAATGACATACTGGATCCTGCCGTCCCCGTTCTTGTCCGTCTCCGCATCGTTTTTGATCAGCTCACTGGCAAGCTCTCCCTGAAAAACGCCGGACTGATCCGCATCCGCGCCTACATAGTAGAGCTTGTCCCACTGCAGAAGATCCTCCGCCACGGGTTCCCTGTTAAAAAACACAATCGGCACGTCATGATCCCTCGCCAGATCGATGATCTCCGACGGGTCGGCACGGTCTACCAGATTCACACAGAGCACGTCGCAGCCTGCGTCGATCAGCTCCTCTACCTGATCATTCTGCGTCCGCTGTGCCCCTGCCGCGTCACGTATGGTCACCGTCGTCTCAATGCCGCCTTTTTGGTACGCCTTAAGATCCTCTTCAAAACATTCCAGCAGTTCATTGAGGAAGGTGTCGCTCTGATTATAATAAGTGACTCCGACATGAACTTTATTTTCCGCAACAGATTGTTGCGTTTCGCATCCGCACACAAGCATTGCCGACATACTTGCCCCTATACATACTGCCAATCCTCTTTTAGCGCCTCTATATTTTAGCTTTCCCTTTTTCATCATTAGCCTGCCGCCCTTCCATTTACTCTGTCAACATCTTCCGGTCTTTTGACTTTCACTGGCTCATCCTAAAAAGGATCTCCTGATTGTCTTCCGTAAACAGAGTGTCCCTTCGGATAACCGTATAATCGACCGCTTTTTCCGCCGCCGCATTATAATGAGCGGAAAGAACATTAACCGCTTCTGTCAGACTCTGATAGCCTACGTTAAATTCATCCGGGACAACCAGACACTCTATGACTCCTGTATCCAGATAGTAAGCTGCCTCCGTGGAATGTCCGATCCCATAGATCCCGGCTTCATACAGTCCGCCTGCCGCAGAGTACTCTCCTGCCTCTGTCAGGCTGTCGTCGTCAAACGCGGCCACGATATCCACCGCCGGCTGTTCCCGCAGAGGCCCCTCCTCATCTTCCCCGGCCGGGGAACGCAGTGTCCAGCGGATGACCGCTCCCGAAGCCTGAAGCGTCTCCCGAAAGCCTCTTTCCCTTTCCGCAGATGAGTGAAATCTTCCTGTCCACGAAAGAATCCCTATGGTTTTCCCTTCAAGCTCCCCGCCATAATCCGCCGCCACCTCTTCCGCCAGCGCTCTTCCCATCTCATAGTTATCCGGCCCCACGACAGGAAGGCGAGCCGCTGCCCCATCCTCTTCTTCCAGTGTGTCCGCAAGTATGATGGGTGTTCTCACATTCATTTCTCTTAGCATCTCGCCGACAAGGATACCGGGAACAGGCTTTACGATCACAGCGTCCGCGCCATTTCTGATCTCCGCCTCAATAAGCTCCCGCTCCTCCTCTACTGTCAGTACTGTCCCCGTACTGACGACGAACACTTCGGCCCCATGATCCTCCGCCGCCATCTCAAGTCCATACCGGAAGGCCGCCCACTGGTTGTCCTCCGCGTTTGGTATGACTACAGCGATCTTCTCAAGTCCGTTATCCCTCTTCTCCATGAGCATAAGAAGGGCAACGACCAGAACCATCGCGCCAAGCGCCGCCTCTATTAATATGAACAGCTTTTTTCCATTCTTCATCCCTTATTTCCTTCTCGTCCGTCTGTTCCTTGTCCGTCTGTTTCCCGTCCATCCATTTCCTGTCTCCCACTCCCCGCAAGCCGTATCTCCTTTATCTCTTCTCCGTTGAAGGTTCTTCCCTGCTCCAATATCTTCCGGTTTTCCTCTGTATACGGCACCGCCGGGAGACGGATAGACACCGTCGTACCCTCGTCAGGCTCGCTCTCCACAGTAAGGCCGTACTCTTTCCCAAAAAGAATCTGTATACGGTTATTGACATTCACAAGTCCCACGCCGGAGCCATGCTTGTGGATACGGTTGCTGTCCGTCAGAACAAGGCTGACCTCTTCTTCTGACATGCCGATCCCATTGTCAGACACAGCAAGGACAACGATCCCGTTTTCCTCTTTCCCGGTCACCCGGATCTCACCGGAATCCTCCATTCCCGCCACGCCGTAATTGATGGCGTTCTCGAGAATAGGCTGCAGAATCAGCTTCACCGTACAATAAGTTAGAATATCAGAATCCACGTCAAATACAATGGAAAATGTATTCTTATAGCGAACCTTCTGGATATTCATATAGCTCTGCGCATGCTGAAGCTCGTCCCTGACCGTGATCACTGTCCGCCCTTTGGAAAGGCTGATGCGGAACAGCTTTGCAAGCTGGGATATCATAAATGCCGCCTCGTCGTTTCTCTCCCCTTCTACCATCCATGTGATAGACTCCAGCGCATTATAGAGGAAATGAGGATTGATCTGGCTCTGCAGCGCGTCCAACTCGCTCTTTCTTCTCTCTGTCTGCTCCATGACGATCTGCTTCATAAGACGGTCGATCTGCTCATAGGACCTCTGGATGGAGTATCCGAGATGGCGGATCTCCGTTGAACCGCCGATATAGATCTCCGGCTTTTCCCCCGCCTCATACTCTCTGACCGAATCATTGAGACGGAGAATCGGTCTTGAGATCCTCACAGAGATCACACGGTTGATGATAACCAGCATCATTGCCATCAAAAGCATAAGCAGGATGATAAAGTAACGGATGTTTAACATCCCTGACGTGTATGCGGAATATGGGATCACGCCCACCAGCTTCCAGCCTGTGTAGCTGATCGTATTTACCACGACCTGCCTCTGCTCTCCTTCGAAGGTCTCATTGTACACGCCGTCTTTATACTCTGACACCGCGCCGCTGTTCTCACTGCTGATGCCGTCGCTGATCTGAATCTGCCTTGGGTGATAGATGATCTCTCCGTTGCTGTCGCACAGATAATAATACTGGCCGTTGTTCGATGTATTGATCTGCTTCATCATGCGCGAGATCGCGGAGTAATCCATATCTACCAGCAGTACCCCCGGCTGCGACACCCCTTTGTCCGTAAGCTCTACCACGCGGCTTAGAGAGATTACCCAGTAGTAGCGCTGCGTCCCGTCGTCGAACAGATTCTGGATATGCGGGGTGGAGAAGTGCATATTCTCCATCTCTTCCGCCGCACGCACGAACCAGCTCTGCTCAGAGACTTGGATATTTTCTTTCTGATCCGCCACAGGCTCCGCAGCCATCAGGTTTCCCCCTCTGTCGTACAGGGCGATTGTCTGGAGATTGTCCTTGTTCGCCTCATACAGAAGATACATCCCTGTCCGTATAGCCTGCTCCTGACTGGTAAAATCATTTTCCTTTATTACGTTGTAATACACTGCGTCCGATATCTGCCTCATGCTGACCAGATAGTCCTCTAAGTTCTCTCCGGTCTGCTCCATCAGCTTCTCCGTGCTCTGCACCATCTCCTCCCGGGACAGGGTGGAGAATCTCATGTACAGCACCACTCCGATGATAAGCATGATGGAGATGGATATCACAGAGAACGCTATCATGATCGTTGGCTGGATACCTCTTGGCTGCAGTTTTCTTATCTCTTTAAAATGCTTATTTCTCACTTTCCGTATGCTCCGCTCTCTGTTCCCTCTGCTCTGCCCTGTACTTTACAGGAGATACGCCGAACCGCCGTTTAAAAACATAACTAAAATAATTGGGGTCCGCATAGCCGACCTCTTTTGCTATGACATAATTCTTCTCATCCGTCTCAAGCAGAAGCCTTGACGCCTGTTCCATCCGGTAATCTGTGAGGTAACCGATGAAAGAGGTTCCCTTCTCCTTCTTAAACATCGTGGAAAAGTAGGAGTTTGACACGCCGAGCACCTGACAAATATTATCAAGCGACAGCTCTTCATCCGCGTAATGCTCTCTGACATACTCCTCCGCTTTCTGCACAAAGGATCTGGTCGATCTGCTCCGGGCAGTGATCAGCTTTCCCCTGCAGGACAGACAGATATCGGTAAGCCACTTTTTCAGTGCCTCCGGATCCATATCGATCAGACGCCCATAGAGGGTTCGCATATCCTCTGAGAACCCCTCGATATCCAAGTCATTATTTGCCTTAAACCGGTACATGGCACTGACTAGCTCCATCACTGTCACATGATGCTGCTGCAGGGACTTGACAGGAAACGCCGCGTGCTCAAGATAATGGTTCACCGCCTTTTTGACCTCCTCGTCCGAGCTCATGCGGATGGCCTTGAACAGCTTCGCCAGCTCCGTATCGTTTATCATCTCTGTCTCACCCGTTTCCTGAGGAGCGATCTCCTTGATGTTGACCGCCCGCGAAGCGCCGTATATCACGCGGTAGGAAACCGCCTCTCTTGCGCTGCTGTAGGATGAAGAAAGCTCAAGGATGCCACGGCACACCTGACCGACCCCCACTGTGACCACTGCCCCGATGATACGCCGGGCGTATTTGCAGAAACGGTCACATTCATCTGTCAGCTCTGACGCCTCGCTCTCACTTTTTAACTGGGCGATCAGAACCGTGTTCCCCAGATAAGCAAAGCATCTCGCCCGCCATCTCTTCCCAAGCCGCTCCTCGGCCTGCTTCTGCACGGCGGTCGCAAGGAGCATTGGACTCATATTCTCCGGCACTTGTCCCGATGAGGTATGGATGACAAGACAGCAGAAATATGGCCCTTCCAAAGTGATCTGGTAATCTCCCATATATTTATCAAGCTCTTCCCCACTTATACGCCCCTCGATCAAGGTGGAATAAAAGTTCGCCTGCAAAAGGGGAAGGGATTCCATATAATATTTCTGTAAGATCTCCACATTCTGCTTCTCGCTGATCTCCTGATCTAGCTTGGTTTTCAGAGAGGAGAACACGCCGGTGAGCTCCACAGAGTTGACCGGCTTTAGCAAATACTCCTCCACCTCGAGGTGTACTGCCTCTTTCGCGTACTCAAACTCGTCAAACCCGGTAAATATCAAAAGCTTTGTGGCGGGGTATTCCGTCTTAACGCGGTTTGCCAGCTCCATCCCGTCCATGTACGGCATCTTAATGTCCGTCATGACTACATCCGGCTGGAACTCCTCCACCATCTCCAGCGCTTTCACACCGTTGTTGGCATATCCGATCACCGAAAATCCCAGTCCCTCCCAGTCAATCTTTTTCATGATAACCTGTATTACTTCCTCTTCATCATCTGCCAGAAGCACTGTATATCTGTCCATGTATTTCTCTCCATGTATATTCTATTAGTGTTTTCTGTACCCGTGCAAATATATAATCATGTGAGTATAATCATAGCACAGAAAGAGACATAAGTCGATAAACCGTTAAAAATAGGGTAGAGGGAAAATAATCAAGTAAATCTTTTCTTATAATCAAAAAAGAGCGACAGCCTGACAACTGAACGCTCTTTATAAAACAATTTCTTATCAATGCCTAAATATCAATTGGATTACCCTTAATTACCGGTTTGATAGGTAAAACAATTGTGCATCTCGCAATCATAGGCAACTCCTATTATTGGGAAAAAATGAGAATCCTTACATTTTAAAGTCAAATTTTCAATTGTTGCATTTTTAGCATATCCAAAAAAAGCTCTATTTTTCGAACTTTCCACAATAATATTGCTAATGCAATAACTTTCCCCATTAAAACTTCCACAAAAAGGATTTTTTTGTGTGCCTATTGGTTGCCATGACCTCGTCAGATATATATCATTCATCAATATATAATTTCCATTTGCGGGATTTAAGCCGTTAGCAATCTGA
>DWYT01000070.1 GCA_019118545.1 Candidatus Mediterraneibacter merdavium
TCAGGCGACAAAGGACGCGGGCAAGATCGCGGGACTTGACGTAAAGCGTATCATCAACGAGCCGACGGCGGCGGCCCTTGCATACGGACTTGACAATGAGAAAGAGCAGAAGATCATGGTATACGACCTCGGCGGCGGTACATTCGACGTATCCATCATCGAGATCGGCGACGGCGTCATCGAAGTTCTTTCCACAGCAGGAAACAACCGCCTCGGCGGCGACGACTTTGACCAGAAGATCACAGATTACATGCTGGCTGATTTCAAGGCAAAAGAGGGCGTAGACCTGTCCGCAGACAAGATGGCTCTCCAGAGACTCAGAGAAGCAGCGGAGAAGGCGAAAAAAGAGCTTTCCAGCGCAACGACAACAAACATCAACCTTCCGTTCATCACAGCGACAGCAGAGGGGCCGAAGCATTTTGACATGAACCTGACAAGAGCAAAATTCGACGAGCTCACAAGAGACCTTGTCGACAAGACGGCAGAGCCGGTAAGACGCGCGCTTTCCGACGCTGGACTGACTTCCGCTGACCTCGGGCAGGTGCTTCTGGTGGGAGGTTCCACCCGTATCCCGGCAGTACAGGAAGAGGTTAAGAGACTGACAGGCAAAGAGCCGAGCAAATCCCTGAACCCGGATGAGTGTGTTGCGCTCGGTGCATCCGTACAGGGCGGTAAGCTGGCAGGCGACGCAGGCGCAGGCGACATCCTTCTTCTGGACGTTACTCCGCTGTCACTGTCCATCGAGACAATGGGCGGCGTGGCCACAAGACTGATCGAGAGAAACACAACGATCCCGACAAAGAAGAGCCAGATCTTCTCAACGGCTGCAGATAACCAGACAGCAGTAGATATCAACGTCGTACAGGGCGAGAGACAGTTCGCGAGAGACAACAAGTCACTCGGACAGTTCCGGCTGGACGGCATCCCGCCGGCTCCGCGCGGAGTACCGCAGATCGAGGTTACTTTTGATATCGACGCCAACGGTATCGTAAACGTATCCGCCAAGGATCTGGGAACAGGCAAAGAGCAGCACATCACGATCACAGCAGGCTCCAACATGTCTGACGCTGACATCGACAAGGCGGTAAAAGAAGCTGCTGAATTTGAGGCACAGGACAAGAAGCGCAAAGAAGCGATCGATACGAGAAATGAGGCTGACGCAATGGTATTCCAGACAGAGAAGGCCATCAAAGAGGTCGGCGACAAGCTGGACGCAAACGATAAAGCGGCAGTTGAGGCAGATGTGCAGGCGCTCAAGGACGTGCTTGCGAAATCCACTCCGGAGAACACAAGCGAGGCTGATGTAGCTGAGATTAAAGCCGCGAAAGAAAAGCTCATGGAGAGCGCGCAGAAGCTGTTCACAAAGATGTATGAGCAGGCAGGAGCGGCGGCAGGCGGCCCGAACCCGGGAGCAGGCCCTGACATGGGAGCAGGAGCAGGCCCGGCGCCGGAAGGCTTCCAAGGCGACGATGTGGTAGACGGAGATTACAAAGAGGTTTAAGACGAGGATTCTACGGGGCCGTCCAAGCGGCTTCGTAGAATTTTGTTGAGATTATAAAGAGCGTATGTACGCAGTAGGAGACACTTTATGGCAGAGGCAAAGAGAGATTATTACGAAGTGCTCGGCGTAGGCAAAGATGCCGACGACGCAGCGATCAAAAAAGCATATCGCGCGCTCGCAAAGAAGTATCACCCGGACATGAACCCGGGAGATAAAGAAGCGGAGAAGAAATTCAAAGAAGCTTCTGAGGCGTATGCCGTTTTGAGCGATCCTGACAAACGCCGGCAGTACGACCAGTTCGGCCACGCGGCGTTCGAGGGCGGCGCAGGCGGTGCAGGCGGCTTCGGTGGATTTGACTTCAGCGGCGCGGATTTCAGTGACATTTTCGGAGATATTTTCGGAGATTTGTTCGGCGGCGGACGCAGAGGCGGCGCCCGCGGCGGAAACGGGCCGATGAAGGGCGCGAATATCAGAAAGAGCATCCGCATTACATTCGAGGAGGCTGTGTTCGGCTGTGAGAAAGAACTGGATCTGGTCTTAAAGGATCCCTGCGAGGACTGCCACGGCACAGGCGCGAAGCCGGGGACATCACCGGAGACCTGTCCGAAATGCGGCGGAAGAGGGCAGGTCGTTTATACATCCCAGTCCTTCTTCGGCACAGTCCAGAACGTTCAGACTTGTCCGAACTGCGGCGGCTCAGGAAAAGTCATTAAGGACAAATGCCCGAAATGTTCCGGTACAGGGTACACGGCCAGCAGGAAAAAGATACAGGTGTCCATCCCGGCGGGTATCGACAACGGGCAGAGTGTACGCATCCGGGATAAAGGCGAGCCGGGGGTAAACGGCGGACCAAGAGGCGACCTTCTCGTGGAAGTGAATGTGTCCAGACACCCCGTATTCCAGAGACAGGATGTGCATATCTTCTCCACGGTGCCGATCTCATTCGCGGTCGCGGCTCTTGGCGGCGACGTGCGTATCCCCACAGTGGACGGCGATGTGATTTACACCGTGAAGCCGGGGACAAAGACAGATACAAAGGTGCGCCTGAAAGGAAAAGGAGTTCCGTCGCTCCGCAATTCACAGGTGAGAGGCGACCACTACGTGACCCTCGTCATCCAGACACCGGAGCGTTTAAGCGCAGAAGCAAAAGAAGCGCTCAGGAAGTTCGACGAGCTGACAGGCAACACCCTTCAGCAGAGCGCGGGAGGGGAAAAGACGGAGAAGAAGAAAAAGAAAGGCTTTATGGATAAAGTAAAAGAGGTTCTTGAGGAATAGCTCATCAATTCTCCAAAGTGACAGAATATAACCGCGGAACAGCATATATCCTTCACAGACACGTTTTCACTCGGGACGCGATGTAACGGTACATAGGCTCACAAGATACGTGAGCCAAGTGCCGACATCGCTCTACGGTCTGCTCAGGATATATGCTGCTCCGCGGTTTTTCTGTCCCCGCGACAATTCGCTATAAGTCTTCCTCACCGTCTATAACCAGCGCTTCTCTCCCCGTCAGCTCGTCCAATGTCACTTCGAAGTAATCTGCGATCTGAATGAGCACGAAAATATCAGGCAGAGTGATCCCGCGTTCGTAAGCGGAGATCGTCTGCCGGCCGATATTGAGCGCGGAGGCAAGCACTGCCTGCTTGATGCCGCGCTGTCTTCGCAGTCTTTTGATGTTTTCCCCCAGTATACTTCTCATAGCACATTTTCCATAGTATCTTTTGTATGTGAAAGCTGTTTCCTTGATTCTAGCACTAATTTAAAAGAAAAAGAGCTTATATCCAAAATATGAGTGCAACGATACATTGCATTTGGATATCACACCCGGACAGATAAGATAAAATAAATGTAAGAAAATGTAAAATACTAAAGGGTGTGAAATAGATTGGATAACCGGGTCAAAGAACTGCGCAATGAAAAAGGACTCAGACAAACGGATCTTGCCGGGAAAATCAATGTTTCCCAACAGACAATCAGCCGGATTGAAAATGGGATTAATTCCTTTCCGGCGGATATCCTGATCCATCTGTCTAAAGTTTTTCATGTGTCAGCAGACTACATATTAAAATTATCCGATACAAGAATAACAGAGGAGTACCGGGTTGAGGTGGAGAGAAAGCTTGAGCGGGGGCACGATTTTTTTCATTCGTTTGAGAGGCTGAGCCAGACAAATCAGGAGCTTGTAAAATGTCTGATGAGGCAATTAGAAGAACAACAAAGTAAATAATGAAAAAAATGAGATAAAAAGAAAGAATCTTTCGAGGATTTTTTCTTTTTTTTGTCTGATATATGCTATAATTACAATAATTCAGAAAAACCAGTTAATAATATCAGAATAAGAAGGATGGAGGAAGAGTTATGTTAGAAAAAGTTGATCTGACAAAAAAAGTGTCCAAGGAAGAATATAAAGAGAAGATGCCCGTGCTGGAAGCCAAACTGGGAAGACTGCAGAGGGAATGTAAGGCGCTGGGGATTCCGATAATGATTGTTTTTGAAGGATTTGGAGCGGCGGGAAAAGGACTTCAGATCGGGCGGCTTATCCAGAGTATGGATCCGAGAGGCTTTGAAGTCTATCCGATCAAAAATGAGACAGAGGAGGAACAGATGCACCCCTTTATGTGGAGATTCTGGACAAAAACTCCCGCAAAGGGCAGGATCGTTATCTTTGACGGGAGCTGGTACAGGAAAGTGCTGATCGACCGTTTTGAAAAAAGAACGAAGAACAAAGACCTGCCTGATGCGTTTCATTCGATTAATTCCTTTGAGGAGCAGCTTGCCGAAGACGGAAATCTCATTATCAAACTCTTTCTTGACATTGACAAAAAAGAGCAGAAAAAACGTTTTGAAAAGCTGGAGAAGAACAAAGAGACCGCATGGCGGGTGACGCAGGGCGACAAGGAGCGCAACGCGCGTTATAGCGAGTATGCTGCCATGATGGAGGACATGCTTTTTAAGACGGATACAGATTACGCTCCGTGGACGATTATCGAATCCATGGACAAACGCTTCGCCACGCTGAAGATTTACACATCCGTCATCAAAGCGATGGAAGAGCAGATTGAGAAGGTGGGGCGTGAAAAAGCGGAACAGAAGCAGAAGGGCGCTCCCCAGATGGACGCGGACATGAGGGAGCTTCAGGTGTCTATTCTCTCGAAAGCGGATCTGTCATTAAGCTACACGAGAGAGGAATATAAAGAGAAGTTAGATAAGCTGCAGAAGAAGATGGAGAAGCTCCACGGCGAACTGTACCGCAGAAGGATTCCTCTTGTGCTTGGGTTCGAGGGATGGGACGCAGGCGGTAAAGGCGGCGCCATCAAGCGTCTGACCGAGAGGATGGACCCGCGCGGATACGTGGTGAATCCTACGGCCTCGCCAAATGATATTGAAAAGGCGCACCATTATCTGTGGAGATTCTGGCGGGCAATGCCAAAGGACGGACATGTGGCGATCTTTGACAGGACATGGTACGGGCGCGTCATGGTAGAGCGGATCGAGGGGTTCTGTACAACCGAGGAGTGGAAACGCGCATATAAAGAAATCAATGACATGGAAAAGGATCTTTCCGACGCAGGCGCGATTGTGATCAAATTCTGGATGCACATTGACAAAGACGAACAGGAAAGGCGTTTTACGGAGCGTCAGCAGAATCCTGAGAAGCAGTGGAAGATCACTGACGAGGACTGGAGAAACAGGGAGAAATGGGATCTGTATGAGGACGCGGTAAATGAAATGCTCATGCGTACTTCTACGGATTACGCGCCGTGGGTCGTGGTGGAAGGCAACGACAAGTATTACGCAAGGGTGAAAGTGTTAAAGACGGTTGTCGACGCGATTGAAAAGCGCTTAAAAGAAGAATAGCGATGAACGCGCAGGAAAGGGGAGATGTGCATGACCATCAGGGAGCAGCTTGAAGAGCGTGAGGCGGAATATTTAAGTCCGTATGCCGCAAGGAGCAAAGACTCAAAAGGGAGAAAACGTGAAGAGCCGCAGTGCGATATCCGTCCGGTATTTCAAAGGGACCGTGACCGTATCCTGCACTGCAAGGCTTTCCGCCGCCTGAAACAAAAAACGCAGGTGTTTCTCCTGCCGGAAGGGGATCATTACAGGACACGTCTGACACATACGCTGGAAGTGTCCCAGAATGCCCGCACCATCGCGAAGGCTCTGCGGCTGAACGAGGATCTGGCAGAGGCAATCGCACTGGGGCATGATCTGGGGCACACTCCCTTTGGCCATGCAGGAGAACGGGCGCTCAACAATGTGTATCATTTCTCGCACAGTGAGCAGAGTCTCCGTGTGGTGGACTGTATTGAGAAGGACGGGAAAGGACTGAACCTGACGTGGGAGGTTCGGGACGGCATACTGAACCACCAGACTGCGGGAACGCCCCATACTTTAGAGGGGGCGGTCGTGCGACTGTCCGACAAGCTCGCTTACATTTATCATGATATGGACGACGCCATCCGGGGCGGAATCCTGACTGAGGAGGATATCCCGGCGGAACTGAGGGATATCCTCGGGAATTCGTGTAAAGCACGGCTTAATACCATGATCCATGACGTGATCACGAACAGCATGGACAGCCTTGAGGTGCATATGTCCCCCACAGTTGACCGGGCAATGAAGGAGCTGCGGAAATTCATGTTTGAGAATGTCTACCTGAACCCCAAGGCGAAAGGCGAGGAGGATAAGGCGGTACATATGATCGGGCAGCTCTTTGAATACTATGTGAAGCATACGGAAGCGCTCCCCAAGCAGTTCAGGGACGCATTGGAGGAGACGGATCACGCGAAAGAACAGATTGTGTGCGACTACATCGCGGGGATGACAGACTCCTACGCTGTGAAAAAGTTCCATGAATATTTTGTACCGGGCGCTTGGAAGATATGAGGTGTAAATATAGTAGAACCTAGGTAGAACTTAGGTATGAATTTTTTCAAAAAAGGGGACTGCCAGCCGTGTTTGGAAGTCAAAAATTTTGACAGGCAGACAAGGCGGCGCAGTCCCTTTTTGCGCACAGGATCCTTTATATTGTTCCTGTCTGGAATTGAGCAAGCCGACGTTTCAGTTCTTCAATTTCTTTATTCTGTGCATCAATCTTATGATCCTTCTGACTGAGCAGTTCTCCCTGCTCTGCAATCGTACTTTTCAGGTGGAGATGTAATGCTATAATGTATTTTTCAAAAAATAAAGGAAAGCAAAAGGTTTTGTCGA
>DWYT01000071.1 GCA_019118545.1 Candidatus Mediterraneibacter merdavium
CACAGCCACATCCTGCTGCTCAATTCCGGCATTCATGTCAGCCGCCTTCTGGCAGCGTTCGATCACCCGGCGGATAGAACTGTCAAGGAATGTGTGAACCGTATCGTAGAAGAGATAGAACGGCGCCAGCGCAAACTCATCCTTATCCTCGATCTTCTGCGCCGCCTCCTGGAATCCGGACAGCATGGAACGCTCCCCACCGGACAGATGCTTTCCGGAATTACCGTGCTTGCGGATCTCGGCAAATACCTTCTGCATGATGATGAACTGATACGGTACGAATGGGAAGTCCCTTGCAAACTCTCCCGGACCATTAAAGCCTTTAATATCCAAAACCGCATCACCGGCAGAATAATTAAAACTGAACAGATTTCTCAGCACAGAATCGTTCTCATTATATACCTGTTCCAGCTGCGGTGTTACCTCATCCTTCTTCCTGAGGATACGCTTCTGGATCACTTCATCCGCAGAGGAAGATGTCAGGGAAAGCCTGGTCTTGAATCTCGCTTGGATACGCGAGAACTGATCCTGTCTGGTCTTGATGATCTCATCGATCGCTTCCTGTCCGGTACATACCACCCAGATCTTGCCGTTGCACTCGCTTCCAATCTTCTCCACAAGCGACTGCAGGTTCATCAGCAGATCAATGCTGTCGCCCACATACTGGCCAACCTCATCGATCATAAACAGCAGTCTGAAATTTTTCGGCTTGGCATCCACGTATTCCTTCATCTCGGATACAAGCTGAGCAATGGAAGTCTCAACGGTCTCTGTGCCGTCAAACCAGTTATGAGCGGCGGTCTCGCTCATGCCCAGCACTTCAACCAGAGTATCTACTACATCATCCTCGAAGAATGCGAAGGCATCCCGGGATTCTACCCATGGGGAACCGTTCTTTTCTTCAAATACTCTGCGGAACTCTTCCGTCTTCCCCTTTTTATCAATAAACTGTTCCATCTTCGCGCACTTCAGGTTCTCACCATAAAAACCCAGATAGTTATAAAACATCTTCGCGAATACACGCAAAACAGCAGTTTTATCCTTATTGATGGATCCCTCGATATCTATATTGAACAGGATCGTGTCGGTTTCTCCGCGGATCGCGCTTGCGATCTGCATGAAAGTCGCCTCATCATCAAACTTCTCACGGAAATAATCCTCAACCTTCTTTCCATCCACTTCCTTGTTTTCCAGAAGGTATGACAGCATTTTCAGGAAATGAGATTTACCACTTCCGAAGAATCCGGAGATCCACACGCCCACATCCGCTGTTGGCTCCCGAAAAGATTCGGCATAATTATTGAAGAAGGTGATCATGTGCTTACGGATATCCCGCGTGATGACATATTCCTTGACTTCCTGCTTCAGTACATCAGCGGCATCCTGGTCTACCTTAACGACGCCATTGATCTTACGGTCGATGTCGTCATAAAACATTTCCTGTATTCTCATTTGTCGGCACCTCCTACAATACATGATGATTGGAACCATCAGTTCCAATAATATTGAATGCGCGGTAATATGGATTCGGTTCCAGCTTATCAAATAAACGCACAAATCTTCCGTCATACGTTCCCGGATACATCACCAGAATCGGGATATTCGGAAACTCAGGCTGCAATGCTTCCAGAAGGGAATGAATCCTCATAAACGGGAAAACCTCCCCCACGCCGGTCAGAAGCAGCACATCCCCCGGCTCATGCGGTTCATACTGCATCTTCTTTACGAAACTTTTATTGTTTGCAAACTCCTGCAATTTTTTAAGAAGGACATCCTTTCCCTTCTTTTCCTCCATTTGAGGGGCCCGGTCCGTAATTCTTTTGTCATCACAGATAGACAAGAATACCTTGTACAGATTTCGCTCAATCAAATGGCAGTCCAGCGACTGATCCACAATCAGCTGCTCCGTAAAATGCCGGACGATCATCTCATCCTGGGCATCATAACAGAAAATACGAATATTCACCTCATTGCTGAGTCCCTTACCTTCCAGAAACTCTGGCTTCTGTATCTCTAATTTCAGATTATCCAATCTTTCGTTTATGTTGTTCATGTTCCCTCCTATGAGAAGCAGTTGAACGCAGCCAATGCTCTGTCGTCGTTGTTACTTCTTATGGCATTCTCCAGTACTGGATTCAGCCATACCGGATTAATGTGATCCGCCTTGATGTCATCCAGATACTCATTCTCTGCAAGCACCCGGATCAAAACCTGCCGGATTTTCTTCATCGTGCTCTCACTCCATCCAGCCACATAATCATCCTGTTCCTGAAGCTGCATGAAAAACACATTCACATCCATCTGGCTGAAGGAGAAATTCTGCATCCGGTATTTCTCGCCGATTACCGTGATCATAAAATCCCATACCAGACGATACTGCTTCATCATGGCATACAAGCAGATTTGCTTTGCTGTATCCTGAGGCATTGTCGCAATTGCCGCAATTAGGCTTTCATTCTGAAGGCCATGCAGACGCCGGATACAGGTCTTAGCCATTTGTCGGATGGATTTCTCTGTGGGGTACTGGAACAGATTATCCTCCACGATCCGTTCCTCCACATCCGAATCACTTAACCCTTCCTCCATCAGCCTTGCAGCTGTCCGCATCTCATAAAACAAAAATTTCTCCCTTGTGATCTGGCCGCTTCCCTTATATGGGCTTATAATCTGATTTCCTGCCATCCACTGCTTACCTTCCTTACATTCCCATTCTAATTATTACAAGGTTGCTGTCCCATAAAAATCCCTGCTCTATTCCGGATCATCTTCGATAAAATCAATGATATCCCCTACATTACAATGCAGCACCTGACATACCTTCATAAGCACTTCCGTGCTCACTACTTCGCCCTTAGACATTTTCGTCATCGTGGCCCAGCTGATCCCCGCTTTCTGCTGCAGATCTTTCTTCATCATATCTTCATCAATCAGCTGCTTCCATAATTTTTTATAGCTTATTTTCATGCCGTACACCTCATGTCCGTCATCTTCAAATTCTTTTACAGGAACTAATTTATCAATCAATTTTCAGTATATCACAGCTCCTCAATTTTCACAACGAATAATCTTTAGTTTCTCAAGAATGAACATCAGCTAAAAGCGATAACAAGATATGAAATTAAAGACTTATTTTTCTCAATATCAGGCATAAAATCAGACAGCACCACAGGCATCTCCTGCAGTGCTGTCTGCTAATACTTCATCATCTGCGGGCCGACCGCCGACCATTCAACTGGAACGCATCATGGGCTTTGATCTGCTTTACCGCCTGACTCAGTGCGTTACTTCTACTGTGCAGATGATACGGCAGCCGTCCGTTATGGCGATGGAATATGACCACCGTTCCTTCTTCCGGATACTCCGGATTATGCAAATACCAGTAATGCCCGGTATTTTTACTCCTCAATGTCAGATCATAGTCATTTGCCAGAATGATGTTAAAATATTCTCGATCCAATCCCTTTAGTTCCCTCTCCGAAAACATTTCACACCGCCTTTCCAAAATACATTTTCAATGCTTTCTCCATGATTTCAGAAGCATCTGCTTCTCCAACATCCGCCAGATACGCATTGTAAACTCCAGCATCGATCCATATCTTGACCATCTTCTTCTCAGTCCTGGACTTCTCGGGGCATCGGAACACAGTCTCTGCTGCCTCCCGGTTAATCTTCCCTGCCTGTTTCCGCAACTGCTCTGCCTGCTTTGGGCGAAGTTTCTTACCTTCCTGCTCTACGACCTGATAAATCAAGCTCTGCTCTTCTTCGTTCAGATAAGACAGGTTCACCGCCGCCATCAAGGGTAGCCTGCCATCATCCACCTGCTCCTTAAACTCCGAGATCAGATGATTCAGGCGCATCAGCCGGGAGACAGAACTTCCTGACAGTTCATATTCCTTCCCAACGCTATCTCTGCTCCTTAACTTGTGGTCACTGTGACCACAAGTTGATTTCTGTGATGCTCCTTCCAGATCAGCAATCTCTTTCATAATGTCATTCCGTTTCCCCTGACAGGAAATCTTCTCATGCCGTTCCTTCAGCACTGCCGCCTTTTCTGACGGCAGGAGATCCGTAAAGGATCGCTGGATCAGGTTCGTCTCAATCACATAGACATACGCCTCTTCCTCTGTCAGCTTATCCTTCACGATAGCAGGAATCTCTTTCAGCCCCGCCAGTCTGGCAGCGTTTGCCCGGTTGTGTCCGGCCAGCATCTCAAATCCCGTCTTTGTGCGTCTTACGATCACCGGATTCAGGACTCCATGCTCCCGGATGCTCTGCACCATGTCATCCAGGCGTTCTCCCTCATACAACCGGAAAGGATGGTCGTGAAACGGCGTGATCTTATCAATAGCAATCTGCAGAATACCATTTTCAGACACGGCCTTATCTACTGCCATGTCCTCCGTCAGCAAATCCAAGGCGTCCTGGAATACCTTCCGCTTCGGGCTATTAGCCTTCATAACCTGCCACCTCCCTTGCCAGACTCCGGTACATCTCACACGCCTTGCTTCCCGGCGCATATTCCACCAACGGCTTACTGTAATAAATGGACTCTCCCACCTTGACTGTATTCGGGATCACGCTCTCAAAGATCCGAATCTGCCCTTTAAACGCCTCCATCACCTGCTCCGTGATCACCCGGCAGAGATTCGTTCTGGCGTCACACATTGTCAACAAGATCCCTGCAATCTGAAGCCTCTCATTCAACCTACTCCGTACTTTTCTCACTGTCCGGATAAAATCCTGAAGCCCCATCATAGCCAGGAGCTGCGGATTGACGGTAATGATCACTTCATCTGCTGCGGTCAGCGCATTGATGGTCAACGACCCCAGCGAAGGGCACGTATCCACTATCACAAAGTCATACTGATCCCTGAGCGGCTCCAGGATGCTCGCCAGCATCCTCTCAGCCCCCATCTCCATCCGCAGCCTGCTGTCTACAGCAGACAGCACCATGGATGACGGAATAAAATCCACACCATTCCTTTTCTGAATAAACTCTGCCGGTTCCGGCAGTTCTTCATCCTCCAGCTGATCCATCATCAGATGCCCTATGGTCAGCGACACCGCCGCCGGATCCTCGATCCCAAAACAGGTGGAAAGATTGGCCTGGCTGTCAAAATCCACTGCCAGAACATTCTTCCCCATCTCTGCCAGACAATACGCCAGATTCCAGGAGCTGGCAGTCTTGCCAACTCCACCTTTAAACGATCCGCACATGATAATCTTACCCATATCTTCATTGCCTCCTTTGACTCTGATTTTCTTATCATTCTCAGTTTCCGTATTTCTTCACGCCTTCCGCAACCATCTGGCTCACTCCGGTAATCGCCTGCTGTTCATCGGCTTCAGCCTTGGAAATCACCAGTTTCCCGTCCTCACACTTCACCACAATCGCGTCATCAATCTCGAATCCCCAGTCATTGAGCCACTGTCCTTTCAGCATGATAGACGGGATCGTCTTATACTGATAACCGCTCTGTCCACAGACTTTCATATTTCTTACACTCTTCTTTGCCATAGAATTGACTCCTTTCAGATTTGATCAGACCTCAGAATTATTACAGACTTGCCTTCGTCACCATTTTTCAATTCTCTCTGCCCAAGGGCGCCACCTCCTCGAAGTTTCGTCCACGCACCTCATAACGAAAAAAAGCTGCTGACACGTTGTTCTCTAACGCATCAACAGCTTCTCAACTCCGATTCCGTATACTATTTTCAATGGCAGACAGGCTTTTATTCCGCTTTTCCCTCATCTCTGATTCTACGGTAATCCTCCATATCTATACCGATCTTTACCATAGTATCAGGTTTTCGTTTGCCCAAGAGGCACACAGTCTCCACATGCACCGTCTCACAGAATTGATCCACCGCACACATCTTCTCCACCCGATACCCTCTCATCTGCATCATTTCCAGATCTCTGGCCAAACTTGTCATCTTGCACGAGATATACACGATCCGTTCTACACCGTAATCCAGTATCTTCGGCAGTGCCTTTGGATGGATTCCGTCCCTCGGCGGATCAAGCACGATGACATCCGGCTTTTCTTCGATGTTATCCAACACCTGAAATACATCGCCCGCTATGAATTTGCAGTTGGAAAGGCCGTTCCTCTCGGCATTTTCTTTTGCAGCATACACCGCCTCTTCGACAATCTCCACTCCGATGACCTGTTTTGCCACAGGCGCCAGCACCTGACTGATGGTTCCCGTTCCGCTGAATAGATCGAACACGGTCATATCACGGATATCTCCGATGTATTCTCTCACCGTTTCATAGAGCACCTCCGCCCCTTTGGAATTGGGCTGGAAGAAGGAGAAAGGCGTGATCTTGAACTTTAGTCCCAACAGCTTTTCGTAAAAATAGTCCTGCCCATACAAGATGCGTGTCTCGTCGCTTTTGACCACATCCGACAGGGAATCATTGAGGATATGCAGGATACCCACGATTTTTCCTTCCAGTTCCAGAGAAAGAAGCTGCTCCACAAGAGGGAACAAGTCATGTTCTTCCTGTGTTGTGGTCACAAGGTTGACCAATATCTCTCCTGTCGTATCGCCGCGCCTTAAGAGAAGATGACGCAGATACCCCACATGCTGCATTTTTTTATAATAGCTTACATTCCGCCTGCGGAAATACTCCAACACACAAACGAGTATTTTATTCATATCTTCATGCACCAGTCTGCAGTCAGCGGCAGTCAGCACATCATAAGTGCTTCCTTTTTTATGAAGTCCCAGTGAAAGAGGGCCGTCTTTATACTCATCACCAAAGGAAAACTCCATTTTATTGCGGTATCCGAACTCCTTTGGGCTTGCTTTCACTCCCTCGAACACATATGTACCCTTCACCGCCTCATCCATGATGCGCCGGATCTGGTCTTCTTTCATCTTCATCTGCTCCGGATAGGACATTGTCTGATACATACAGCCGCCACACGCGGGGAAAATGCTGCACACTGGATCGCGCGTTTCCAGCGATGACTTTTCAAGCACTTCCAAAAGACGTCCTTCTGCATTCCCCCGTTTAAATTTATTGATGACGAAACGTACTTTCTGACCGGGAATCCCGTTTTTGACCGTCACATGCCTCTCCTCTTCGGAAACATACACGATCCCTTTGTTCGGAAAGTCTACTCTATCAATAATACCTTCAAATATCTGCCCTTTTTTCATCTTTTCCTCCACTCATTGCAAGAATACGCTCCAAATGTTCTTTCCCGCCCGCATGGTCATTACCTGCTCCATTTCGCCTGACATTCTGAAAAATCCATTCCACTTTTAAGGCATGTCCCTCATATTTTCTATGTCCGCATCACCTACAAACTTGCTGACCACAACAAAACAGGCAGGTTGCAGTTTCCCACATCCTGCCCGTATGCTATGTTTTTGTTTTGTGAAATGTATTACACCTGATCTTCTTCGCTGAAATAATCATCAAAATCGTCGTCGAAATCATCCTCGAAGTCTTCCAGATAATCTGGTGTAAAGAAACGGTATACCGCATATGCAATCGCTGCAACTGCCGCAACCGCACCGATGATAGCGAGTACCCATACGACTGTATTTTTCTGTTTTTCCGCTTCTTTCTTATTCAGGATGTCGCTTAATTTTGATTCAGCAATGATCTCTTCTATCTTGCTCATAATACACGTCCTTTCCCTGTCCATGGGACAGTGCTTACTTTCTGTTTATTATAACACTAACATTTCCAGATTACTACTAGTTTTCGAGATTTTTTCGCCGCCGCATAGGCTCCTCCAACGATACAACTCCATCCGTCGCTCCCACGCGCTCCACCGCGCAGGACGCCGCCGCACACGCGAACTGTCCGCACTGGGGCAGAGAGTATCCCTCGGATAACGCCCAAAGGAATCCTGCGGCGAAGCAATCACCCGCTCCGGTCGTATCGACACAATGTTCCACTTCATATGCGGGGATACGATACAATTCATCCTTCGTCCGGATGAGACATCCTTTTGTCCCGCACTTGATCACCGCGCAGGAGACGCCTGCCTCGATCAGTATCTCCGCATTTTTGCCCGGATCGTCCTCTCCTGTGAGCAGCGCAATCTCTTCCTCGTTTGGCAGGATATAATCTATATATGGAAGAAGTCCGTATAAATCTTCAAGTGTTTCCCCGTTCTTCGCCTTCGTCATATCCGCCGCCAGTATCCTGCCCGGCTTCTCTTTTATCGCACGGAACAGTTCTTCCATCGCCTTGATATCCAGCTTTGAAGACACGAAGATACTGGCAAAACTCACGATATCAGCCATCGTTTCCACATGTGGCATGATATCCTCTTTTGACAACCTTCGCTGACTCCCAAACGGGTTTGTTATGAAGTGCCGCTCTCCCTGTCCGTCGATGAGCACGATATTGACAGAAGTGTCCGTTCCGGATTCCACGATCACACTCTCCGATGAGAGTCCGTTCTCCTTTATAAAACTAAGGATTCTCGCACCGGCCTCATCCTGCCCAATCTTGGAGATGAGTTGCACATCCCGGCCGAACCGGGATAATACGACCGCTTCGTTCAATGCGTCCCCACCGAAGGAAAGCCGGATCTCTTTCGCAGGGAAAGAGCCGGTTCTGAAAACATCAGGAGCAACGGGTGACGCCAAGACATCGATGACAGAGCCGCCGATGATAGTGATATCTTTCTTCATGGCCGAAACTGTCTACTCAACTGTCACGGATTTCGCCAGATTTCTCGGCTTATCTACATCCAGACCTTTCGCCACACTGACATAATAACCCATAAGCTGCAGCGGCACAATTGCAAGACTGGTCGTAAAATACTGCTCTGTCTTCGGAACATATACGGAGAAATCCGCGTTGTCCTCGATATTGTAGTTTCCGTAAAGCGTCAGTCCCATAAGGTAAGCGCCGCGGCTCTTTGTCTCAACCATGTTGCTCAGCGTCTTCTCAAAGAGCGCCTGCTGGGTGAGAACGCCAACTACAAGCGTTCCGTCCTCCACAAGGCTGATCGTTCCGTGTTTAAGTTCACCTGCCGCATACGCTTCGGAGTGGATATAACTGATTTCTTTCATCTTAAGGCTTCCCTCAAGGCTGATAGCATAATCAATACCGCGCCCGATAAAGAAGATATCCTTTGCATTGGCATACTTGCTGGCAAACCACTGGATACGTTCCTTATCATCCAGTGTTTTCTGGATCTTCTCCGGCAGCCGTCCCAACTCTCTGATCAGTTCTTTATATCTGTCCTCACTGATGAGTCCTTTTACGAACGCCATCTGTACTGCAATAAGGTATACGGCAATAAGCTGTGTACTGTATGCTTTCGTTGTCGCCACTGAGATCTCCGGCCCGGCGTAGGTATAGAGGATATAATCGCTTTCACGGGCAATGCTGGACCCTACCACATTGACGATACCGAGCACTGGCACTCCCTTTTCCTTCGCCAGACGCAGGGCGGCAAGACTGTCCGCCGTCTCGCCGGACTGGGATACAACGATGACCATCGAATTTTTCATGAGCTTCGGATTCCTGTAGCGGAATTCAGAAGCAAGATCCACTTCCACTGGCACGTCCGCCAGATCTTCCATCACATACTTCGCCACCATGCCCACATGGTAAGCAGAACCGCACGCCACGATATAAATTCTTTCCAGACCGGCAAGCGCCTCTGCTGTAAGTCCCACCTCCGAAAGATCGATCTGTCCGTCTTTCACATAAGCGCCGACTGTGTCCTGAACTGCTTTAGGCTGCTCGTGGATTTCTTTTAACATAAAATGCTCATATCCGCTTTTCTCCGCAGACTCGGCATCCCATTTGATCTCCACCATTTCCTTCTGTATCTCTTCTCTGTCAATATTATAGAAATGGATTTCATCGCCGGAAAGCTCTGCGATCTCCATATTTCCTATATAATAGACCTGTCTTGTCTGGTCAAGGATGGCCGGGACATCAGAAGCGATAAGCGCGCCTGTATCATTCTTCCCAATGATGAGCGGACTGTCTTTTCTCGCCGCAAAAAGTTTGCCCGGATGATCGTGGAACAGTACACCGAACGCATACGAACCTCTGATGCGCAGCATAGCGCGGGTCAGCGCCTCTAAAGGTGTTCCCGTCTTTTTATAATAATAATCAACCAACTTTACGGCAATCTCTGTATCAGTCTGGGAATAAAATGTATATCCTGACTTCAGTAGCTTTTCCTTTAATTCCTGATAGTTTTCGATGATCCCGTTATGTACGAGGACAACTGACTTATCCTCTGTACAGTGAGGATGCGCATTATTTTCCGACGGTTCCCCGTGGGTAGCCCAGCGTGTATGCCCGATGCCGCATGTCCCCCGCACTGCTTTTCCGCCGTCCGTTTTTTCCGACAGGATCTTAAGACGTCCCTTTGCCTTTACAATCTCTATCTTTCCGCTTTTCTCGTTGCGCACGGCAATTCCCGCTGAATCATATCCTCTGTATTCCAGCTTCTCCAATCCCGAAAGCAGGATCGGCGCCGCCGGCTGCTCTCCTACAAAACCTACGATTCCACACATATTATTGTTTCCTCCTTCTCTACCTCTGCTGCATATCCTGTTACCCGGCTCATATCCGGAAAAAGAAAAAGTGATAAAACCTTCTGTTTCCTTTAGAAAATTTTACCACTCAATAAACTACTCTGATCCCTCTTGCCTTAAAATGCAGTTCCCCTCGTTACGATTACGCTACACATAATATCATTTCAGAGTGCGCTCTGTCAAGTCGCGAACCGTTTCTCTCTCTGTCCTCTGCCGATATATTATTTCTTCATCTTCGGTTCAAATATAAAGGAAGCAATGTATCCGAAGATCAGCGCTGCGGATATCCCTACCGCGCCTGCCTTGAAACCTCCCATGAACACGCCGATAAATCCGTTCTTATCAATGGCTTCCTTCACTCCCTGCCAGAGCACATTGCCGAATCCCAAAAGCGGCACACTCGCTCCGGAGCCTGCAAACTCCTGAAACGGCTTGTATATACCGCAGAATCCGAGCACGGCTCCCGTGCACACGAGAAGCACCATCACGCGCCCCGGCATCAGCTTCGTCCTGTCCAGCAATATCTGCACCAGCGCACAGATCAAACCACCTATAATAAACGCCTTCACATAGTCCATAAATTTTCATCCTTCTTTCTTTAATCTTCTCCTGATCAAAATAACGTACATTATACGCAAGGACACATGTATGTCTGCTAAGGACTGTAGAGCAGCGCCGGCATTTGGGTCGCGTGTTCTGCGATTCTATGTGCCGCTGCGTCTGCGGCCCAAGCGAGAGCAGGTCCGAAGCAGACATACACGGGTTCTTGTGTATCAATATACTTTAGCTGCAATGCTCAATGACAATCCCATGGGCAATCCCCGGAACGCTCGCTCCCTCATTGAAGCTCACAGTGGACATGAGCGCCCCCGTAGGCACGAAAAGCACTCTTTTCCACTCTCCTTTTTCAATCTTCGGCAGCACATACGACGCAAGTGTAACCGCCGCGCAGCCGCAGCCGCTCCCGCCCGCGTGGGTGTCCTGCGTCTCCTGATCATAGATCGTCATGCCGCAGTCCATATGCTTCTCCCTGATGTCGTATCCCCTGCCTCTAACCAGATCAAAAAGGATGGACTGTCCCACATATCCGAGATCCCCGGTGATGATGCGGTCATAATCTGCCTCTGTACGTTCCATATCCGCAAAGTTCTGTACAATCGTATCCGTAGCTGCCGGAGCCATGCACGCCCCCATGTTCTGCGAATCTTTCAGACCATAATCCACGATCTTCCCGACTGTCACCCCGGCGATACGGACATGGCTTTTCCTTGTCCCTCCCTGCGCCTCATTGTCCTGAGCTCCCACAAGGAACGCCCCGCTGCCTGTCACCGTCCAGTGGGCGGACAGCGGTCTCTGCGACGCATATCCCAGAGGGAAACGGAACTCTTTCTCAGCGCTCCCGAAATGGCTGGAAGTGACTGCAAGCATATAGCCGCCATACCCTGCCGCAGCGCTCATTGACGCCAGCGCCAGCGCTTCCCCTGATGTAGAACATGCCCCGTAAAGTCCGAACATCGGGATCTGTAGTCCTTCTACCCCCATTGAGGTGGCGATTCCCTGACGGAGCAGATCGCCTCCGAACAGGTAACGGATATCCTTCGCATCTACGTGAGCCTTTCCGATTGCCAGTATGCAGGCTTCTTTCTGCATGACGCTCTCCGCTTCCTCCCATGTGTCTGCCCCGAACAGGTCGTCCTCATTTGTCATGTCAAATAACTTTCCCAGCGGACCTTCGGCCTCTTTGCTCCCTACCACGGACCCTGCACTGATAATGTACGGAGCATTTCTGAATATCAGGCTCTGGCTCCCCTTTATGATCTGATCCATAATCCATCCTCATTTCTTAGTCTCAGCAGACTGGTTTTATCTTTTTATGCGATTATTGTGCACAAATCTGTCAGAAATATGCAGGGCACATTTCCTCTAAATGCTTTACTTTTCCTTGAAAGCTGACGATAATATATTCAAGAGAAAAAGAAATGAATGTAAATGCCGACAATCATAATATTTACCGGGTTTTGATTAATGAAAGGATGGGGTATCACTATGCAGATTAACGGATACTTAAACGCCGCAGCGCCGGCATATCGCTCTTTTGATATGCAGCATAGAGCAGGCATCACAAGAAAGCAGGGGTTTGCACAAATGGTTCAGATCACAAACCAGACGGATAAATTTGTACAGCCGTCGTGGGGAAAATCGTTGTCATTTGATACTCCCAAAATGAGTGATGGGTCGCCGTTTGCCGACTTTACAGAAGATGAGATTTCTGCCAAAGCGCAGGAACTTGCCTCTTTGATGACAGAAACACCGACTGGCGTCGAGATTAACCTTGTTCGTGGAATGAGTATGTCCCAGCTTGCTAATCTTATCGGCGGCATTGGAAAACAAATCGACGATGCGCTGACCGCCGGAGATATTACAGAACAAGAGTATGCTGATTTGAACAATGCACTACTTTCTTATTCCTCGTTTATGACTGAGAAGGCAGAAACAAAAAATGCGATGGTGCATGTTCTGCGCCAAACAGACGATGCGATTCGGGAACAATTTGGGCGTGGGGCATCGGATGAAGAGGTTGAGAATTACGTTGAAAAAATAAGAGGCACATGGAACGACAGGATTAACGAATTTCTAAAAGACAATTCGTATGACCGGACAATATTAGACCAGATGATTGCTGCTGTTCGTGATGGAAGAAGCTTATCTTTTGACAGAAAAGCTTAAAAATCGTTTTTCCTCTCAATCTGAACACGGCCGCCGATGGACTTGATTGCAGAAATCAGGTCATCGGCGGCTTTTTGTAT
>DWYT01000072.1 GCA_019118545.1 Candidatus Mediterraneibacter merdavium
ATGCCACATTTTGCCCCGTTTTGCCTATTCTGTGATAAATTTAACAATCTTGAAGGCATTTACATACTCGGCAAATCGCGGCAAAACAGGGCAGAATACGGCATTTTAGGAGGATTTTCAAATATGATTAAGATACTTTTCATTTGCCACGGCAATATCTGCCGTTCCACCATGGCTGAATATGTGATGAAGGATCTTGTCAGCAGAGCAGGTCTTTCTTCTTCGTTTTACATTGACTCTGCCGCCACGAGCCGGGAGGAGATCGGCAATCCGGTGCACCACGGCACCCGCCGGAAGTTAAAAGAGGTTGGAATCCCCTGCGGAGACCACCGCGCCCGGCAGATGCGCGCGTCGGAGTATGACGAGTTTGATTACATCATAGGGATGGATTCGTGGAACATCCGTAACATCAACCGTATCCTCGGGAACAATGACCCGGATGCCAAGGTGTCCAAGCTGCTTGATTTTACGCAGAGAAAGGGAGCGGATATCGCTGACCCGTGGTACACGGGGAATTTTGATGTGACTTACGCAGATGTAAAAGAGGGCTGCGAAGCCCTCCTTAATGACTGCCTTTTACGCCTCTAGGGCGTAGGAGAGCAGTTTCTTCAGATTGTGATGGAACTGACGGTTCTTGTTTTTGATCCGCAGTTTTTCAGTGCCGGATTTTGTTTCTTCGATAAATGCGTCGTAGCGGGAAAACAGGATGCGGTAGTCGGCAGTCTGTTTCTGACCCCAGCGGATGAGAACCCAGTTCATGGCATCCGGCGTCCAGTATTCCATAGGAATTCCGGCCATTTTAAGAATGGTTATATACTGGACGGCCTGCATGGAGAGCTGAGCGATCTGCTGTCCGCGCATGGTCTCAGCCTCTTCCTGATTTCTGTTTCGCCCGATCTTTTTGAAAATACGCCGGGGAAGGCTTTTCTTATGGGTCTTATGTTCCATCAGGCGAAGGCTCTGCTCAATGACATCGTTTAACCGGTTGGCAGTGTTCCAATAGGTGACAAAAGAGGCTGAATCCTCATTTATTCCGTCTTCCGGCCCTACTTTGAATGTGCGGAACACACGCATTGTCTCCCCGAAGGTGTCGTGGTTATATTGTTTGCGTTTTTCAGGATTTGATAAAGTCTGGTAGGCTTCAAGTATTTCCTGCATAAGAGCAGTAGAGTCTATATCTTTATGTACGTTCGCGTCAGGATGATATACTTTTGCTAAAGCATTTTTAGCGGCGGTGATCTCTTCTAATGTCGCATCTCTGGAAACCCCTAAAACATCATAATAAGTGCGAGATTCCATGAATGACCTCCTTATAAAACTGATTATTTATTCTCCCGTGACTAATATACGCCCGGGTATGGGAAAAGTCAATCAGCACTCTTTACAAAAAGCGAATATTTCAGCCTTTGGATGCTTATATTTTTAACAGACGAATTTTTAAAGAGGGATCGTGATGAAACAAGTTCAGTCATTTGTTCTGAGTATTGTCCTGCTTTTGTCATGTCTGTATATCCATGTAGGTGTTATGGCAGAAGAGGAGCAGGGCCAGTCCGCAGAGCAGGAGCAATCATCGGAGGAGCAGAATCAGTCCGCGGTACAGGAGCAGCCGGCAATCGATGTCACCGCTCCGTCGGTGATCCTTATGGAGGCCTCCACGGGCACGGTTATTTATGAGAAAGACGCGGACACGGCGCGGCCGCCAGCGAGTGTGACGAAGGTGATGACCATGCTGCTCATATTTGACGCATTGGAGGAGGGCAGTATCAGTCTGGAGGATGAGGTGACGACTTCCGAATATGCGGCATCTATGGGAGGCTCTCAGGTATTTCTTGAACCGGGGGAGACGCAGACCGTTGATACGATGCTCAAATGTATCGCCGTGGCCAGCGCAAACGACGCCTGTGTAGCCATGTCAGAGTACATATGTGGCAGTGAGGAGGAGTTTGTCCGCAGGATGAACGAGAGAGCAAAGGGACTTGGCATGGAGAATACGAACTTTGTCAACTGCAATGGACTGGACGCGGAAGGGCATGTGACAAGCGCGCGGGATATTGCCCTTATGTCCCGGGAGCTTATATCGAAATACCCTCAGGTACACGATTATTCTATGATCTGGATGGAAAATATTACGCATACCACGAAAAAAGGAAGCTCAGAGTTTGGCCTGACAAATACAAATAAACTGGTGCGGCAGTACGAGTATGCGACAGGACTTAAGACGGGGTCCACAGGCGATGCGAAATTTTGCGTCTCCGCCACAGGCGAGAAGAACGGAATTGAGCTGATAGCTGTCGTTATGGCAGCGGAAAATTCAAAGGAGCGGTTTGCGGACGCCGTGAAGCTTTTGAATTATGGATTCGGAAGATGCCAGCTTTATTCGGATGAGGAGACAGAAGGGATCAATCCCGCAAAGGTAGAAGGCGGTGTGGAAGAAACTGTCGGCGTCCGGCGTAAAAGCGCGTTTTCCTATCTGGATACGTCGGGAGCGGATTTGAACAGCATTGAGAAAAAGATCGAGATGGAGAAAACGGTCAAAGCGCCGCTGAAAAAGGGGGATATAGTCGGGCATATTATTTATAGTCTGGATGGAAATGAGATTGGGAGGAGCGAGCTGATAGCAGAAAAAAGCGTGAAAAAGGCAGGTTTTTTTGATTTCTTTAAAAAGGCTTTGGGGGAAGCCGCTCTGTAACCACAGTGAAAAAGGGATGGGAATCCATTCCTTTTTCGCGTATCGGGACTGTTTTTCTTTTTGGTCGTATTATATAATGAGATCAGAATATCAAAAAAGCGTCTTTAGGCACTCCGGCGCACGAAACGAAAAGGAGAGACTTTCAATGAATCCATTTATCATTATTGGTTTGCTTATTGTTCTGGCTATTATCTTAGCTGTGATTTTTGAAATACACAGGGAGCTGCATCATTTTCAGGTCACGAGTTACAGTGTCCGCTCAAAGAAGCTGAGAGGGATTTCCAGAGATATGAAGCTCCTGTTCCTGAGCGACCTGCACAACTGGACATACGGACAGGGGAATGAGACGCTGCTTGAGAGTATCCGCTCTGAGGAACCAGACCTGATTCTTGTCGGCGGGGATATGCTGGTGGGAAAAGAAAAGGCTGTTTTTGATAATGCCCTTGATTTTCTCAGGGCATTGCCTGAGATCTGTCCGGTCATCTGCGCCAACGGCAATCATGAACAGAGGGTAAAAGAAGATACAAAGACATACGGGGATGTATACGCTGGCTATAAGAAGGCGTTAAAGGACAGTGGAATCCATGTTCTGGAAAATGAGAGCATCAGGGTGGAGCTAGGATCAAGGGATCTGGTCATATACGGTCTGGAGCTTCCCTCTGCTTCTTATAAAAAGTTTAAAAAGTCCCCTCTTACTCCGAGGGAAATATCAGGATATTTCGGATTGACGGAAGAAGAAAGCGGTAAATACAGAGCCGGAGCCGGGAAAGAAGAAAAGAGCTATAAGATCCTGCTGGCGCACAATCCTGCGTATATGGAGGCTTATCTGGACTGGGGCGCGGACATGGTACTTTCCGGCCATCTGCACGGCGGACTTATACGAGTGCCCGGCCTTGGCGGGATCGTGACTCCGCAGGGATTTCTCTTTCCCAAATATTCCGGGGAGATAACGCAGGAGGGAGAGCGGACTGTGATCGTAAGCAGAGGATTGGGGACACATACGCTTAATATCCGTCTCTTTAATCCGCCGGAACTTATCTCGATCCAGCTTGGAGGGGAGTAAAAAATCATTGTAAAAATCCCGGCGTTCCCGTATAATATACTATTGGTATATTATGAAATGAACACTTAGGGAGTCAGTATGGGAATACCGGTAAAGCTGGAAGTATTCGAAGGTCCTCTGGATCTTCTTCTTCACCTGATTGATAAAAATAAAATAGACATCTATGATATCCCCATCGTTGAGATCACGAATCAGTACATGGAGTATATCCGCAATATGCAGAGGGAAGACTTGAATATCATGAGCGAGTTCCTTGTTATGGCGGCGACTCTGCTGGATATCAAGTGCCGGATGCTGCTTCCAAAGGAAGTGACTGAGGATGGGGAAGAGGAAGATCCAAGGCAGGAGCTTGTGGAACAGCTCCTTCAATACAAGATGTACAAGTACATGGCCTATGAATTAAAGGACCGGCAGACAGACGCTGATTGCGTCCTCTATAAGCGGCCTACGATTCCCGAGGAAGTTCAGGGGTATGTGGAGCCGGTAGATCTGGATCTTCTTTTGGGGGATCTTACGCTGTCCCGTCTCAACGCCATTTTTCAGGATGTGATGAAGCGGCAGACGGACAAGATCGACCCGGTGAGGAGTAAGTTCGGAAGAATCGAGAAAGAGGAAGTGTCGCTTTCGGATAAATTTACATACATCCGCGGATATATGAAGGCGAGAAAGCGGTTCAGCTTCCGCCAGCTTCTTGAGGAGCAGCACAGCAAGATGCACGTTGTCGTGGCATTTCTGGCAATCCTTGAGATGATGAAGCTGGGAGAAATACGGGTAGAGCAGGAGGATACCTGCGGTGAGATCATGATTGAAAGGACTGGAGATACAGATGGAGATTGAGAAGCTGCAAAGCGCGATCGAGGCGATTCTTTTTACAATGGGCGATTCTGTTGAGCTGGATAAGATTGCCGCTGCGATCGGACATGACGCGGAGACGACGAAGAAGCTCATCCGCTCTATGATGGACCGGTATGAAGAGAACGACCGTGGGATTAAGCTTATAGAGCTTGACAATGCTTACCAGCTCTGCACAAAGAAAGAAATGTACGAGTATCTGATCCGCGTGGCAAAGCAGCCGAAGCGGTATGTGCTCACGGACGTTCTTTTGGAGACGCTGTCCATCATCGCCTATAAGCAGCCGGTGACAAAGCTGGAGATCGAGAAGATTCGCGGCGTGAAGACCGATCACGCGGTAAATAAGCTGGTAGAATACGGACTTGTGGAGGAAGCAGGACGCATGGACGCGCCCGGCAGGCCATTGCTTTTCGGCACTACAGAGGAGTTCCTGCGCCGGTTCAGCGTCCATTCGCTTGATGAACTTCCAGTGCTTGATCAGGAACAGCTCGAGCATTTTAAAGAAGAGGCAGAGGACGAGGCTCAGCTAAAGCTGGACATTTGATAAATGGGTATCCGGCAGAAGGGGGTCAAGGAAGACGTGAGATTATATTTTCTTGGAAAAGCGCATACATTGTAGATGAGACAGTACCGTCAGAGGTGTCCTCTATGAGAAACAAGATAAAACTGAAGAAATGGAAAAAGACGGCGGTTGTCCTGCTTTTCGCAATCGTCTTTACGCTGTTTTCTTTCTCTGCACACTGCCCCTTTTTTCAGGTATTGGCAGAGGAGACGGAAACTGCGCAGAGCGGCGGGATAAAGCCGTCCGAGTTATACGCCCAGTCAGCGGTCCTTATGGATGCGGAATCAGGGCGTATTTTATTTGCGAAAAATGGACAGGAAGCGAGGCCCATGGCGAGTACGACAAAGATCATGACCTGCATCCTGACGCTGGAGAAAGGAAATCTGTCCGACCGCGTGGCTGTGAGCGGCGAAGCGTCCGCGCAGCCGGCGGTAAAGCTTGGGGTGCGTTCAGGGCAGGAGTTTTACCTGCGGGATCTTCTGTATTCCCTGATGCTGGAATCCCACAATGACTCCGCTGTGGCGATCGCGGAGCACATCGGCGGAAGCGTGGAAGGCTTCGCGGATATGATGAACGCAAAGGCAGAGGAGTTAGGCTGTGAAGATACATATTTTATCACGCCGAACGGTCTGGACGCGCAGGATGATGAGGGCGTCCATCACACGACGGCGGGCGATCTGGCGCGGATCATGAAATACTGCATCATGGATTCTGGAAAAAAAGAAGAATTCCTTGAGATCACGAGGACGGAGAGTTATTCCTTTTCCGACTGTTCGGGAAATGGAAACTATTCCTGTGTCAATCACAATTCTTTTCTGAAAATGATGGAAGGGGCGCTTTCGGGAAAGACGGGATTTACGGCGGACGCGGGTTACTGCTACGTGGGGGCACTCGAAGACGGCGGCAGAACCTTTATCGTTGCGCTTCTCGCCTGCGGCTGGCCGAATAATAAAAGCTATAAGTGGGCGGATACTAGAAAACTGATGACATATGGCATTGAAAATTATTTTTACCGGGAGATCACCCCAAAGCTTACGGAGGATACGATAAAAGCAGCGGGCGGTTTTGGCGGCGGCTTCCCGCAGAAGGAGCCTGTAGAGCTTAAACTTCGCACCGGGGGCGGAGTGCGGAGGTTACTGCTGAAGCAATCAGAGGAAATCACCATGGACACAGATGTGCCGTCCGTCATATCAGCGCCTGTAAAAGCGGGAGCGCGGCTGGGAAGTATTACTTACGCGGTAGACGGACGGATTGTGGCATATTATCCTGTCTTTGCGGCGGAAAACATCGGGGAGCGGAGTTTAATGACGTGTGTTTCATATGTGGCGGGGACATTTATGTTTCAATCACAAGATTAAAATAAATCAATAAAAATGATTAAAATTACCACTGGTTATCAAAAGCGGCCTGTGTTAGTATAGGTGAGTATAAAATAAAGCAATCAAATTGATTAATTATAAGGAGATGTACAGCTATGGAAAACTGGAAGAAATACGAAAAGACTTATTTTATGCCGCCGGAGCCTTGTTATGACTGGGTGAAGAAGGACGCGGTCGAGAAAGCGCCGATCTGGTGCAGCGTGGACCTGCGCGACGGCAATCAGGCGCTCATCGAGCCGATGAGCTTAGATGAAAAACTGGAGTTCTTCCAGCTTCTTGTGGACGTGGGATTTAAGGTGATTGAGGTCGGCTTCCCGGCGGCGTCAGAGACAGAGTATCAGTTTTTAAGGACGCTCATCGAGCAGAACATGATCCCGGAGGATGTGACGATCCAAGTGCTGACACAGGCGAGAGAGCATATCATCAAGAGGACGTTCGAGGCGGTAAAGGGCGCCCCGCATGCAATTATACATGTATACAATTCTACATCGGTGGCACAGAGAGAGCAGGTGTTCCGCAAGAATAAAGAGGAGATCAAGCAGATCGCCATTGACGGGGCAAAGCTGTTGAAAAGTCTGGCAAAGGAAACGAGCGGAAACTTTACATTCCAGTACAGTCCGGAGAGCTTTCAGGGAACAGAGGTAGATTATGCCCTTGAAGTTTGTAACGCTGTTCTGGATATCTGGAAACCGACCGCGAATAATAAGGCGATCATCAATCTTCCGACAACGGTGGAAAATGCGATGCCGCATGTATTTGCAAGTCAGGTGGAATATTTTAATAAGCATCTGCTCCACAGAGAGAATGTGATCCTTTCCCTGCATCCGCACAATGACCGCGGTTCCGGCATCAGCGACGCGGAGCTTGGCATCCTCGCTGGCGCGGACAGGATTGAAGGAACTCTTTTTGGAAACGGCGAGCGCACCGGCAACGTGGATATCGTCACACTGGCCATGAATATGTTCTCTCAGGGAGTTGACCCGGGACTGGACTTCTCAAATATGAGCGACATCTGCGAGGTGTATGAGCGCGTGACCCGTATGCAGGTGTCTCCCCGCCAGCCTTACGCGGGAGAGCTTGTGTTCACTGCGTTTTCAGGCTCCCATCAGGACGCTATCGCAAAGGGAATGGCATGGAGAGAGGAGAAAAACTGCGACAAGTGGAGTGTTCCTTATCTTCCCATCGATCCGCAGGATGTGGGCAGGAGATACGATTCCGATGTCATCCGCATCAACAGCCAGTCCGGCAAGGGCGGTGTAAATTACATATTGAAGCAGAGCTTCGGCATCAGCCTGCCGGAGAAGATGAAAGAGGAAGTGGGATATCTTGTCAAAGATGTTTCCGACAAGGCGCACAAAGAGCTTACGCCGGACTGGGTATACCATATCTTTGAGGACAATTACATCAATGCAAAATCAGTGTTTACAGTGGATGAGTGCCACTTTAAGCAGGAGGACGGCATCATTGCAGAGGCGACCATCCATCACGGCGGCAGCAACCGCAAGATCATGGGCGTTGGAAACGGGCGTCTGGATGCGGTGAGCAATGCGATCAAGCACTACTTTGACGTCAGCTATGAACTGTCATTCTACGAAGAGCACTCCCTGACAAAAGGCTCCTCATCAAGGGCGGTCGCTTATGTAGGTGTGGTCTGCAATAAGAAACGCTACTGGGGCGTGGGCATCGACGCCGACATCATCAAGGCGTCCATCGAGGCATTGGTCGTCGCCGTGAACAAGATCAAGGAGATCGCCGAGTCACAGGCAGGTAAGGATGAACGGCTTTTAGAGATCACCAACTACATCTATGCGAATTATAAGGACGTGACTCTGGATTCCCTGTCGGAGAAGTTCTTCCTCTCCAAACCGTATTTGTCAAAATACATCAAGGAGAAGTCGGGACTGACGTTCGGAGATATTTTAAAGAAAATCCGCATGAAAAAAGCAAGAGCCATGCTCAAAGGCAGCAGCGCGACGGTAGAAAGCATCGCGGACTCGGTCGGATATCAGAACGTCGAGCACTTTAACAGAGTGTTCAAGAAAATGTATAACATGACGCCCGTGCAGTACCGGAACCGGAAGTAAATCTGTAATCATGTTAAAGACCGGACTTTGTATCGGGCAGCTGGTTTTGCCCGGGTAATCCTGATACAAAGTCCGGTACATGGTTACAGATTTTAAGTTTTTGTATGGTGTGGTAAGATAGTTTCAGGCAGGAATTGATGTTCGATATGGATGGAAAGAGATTTACTTATGGAGAAAAAGGCGGAAATTATTACAGATAAAAACGGAAAGAAAATCGTCAGGATTCCTAAAATCCTGTTCAAAGGAAAACGGCAGATTCCATGGGATGATGTGAAAAATTATCTGGAACAGTATGTGGGGATGGCTTGTGAGATTGAAGATACAGGCGATATTATCTATATAGGAAATGATCTTCCGGATGAATACACAGGTTCAAAATACACGTACTCATTAAAAGGTGCAAATGCGAAAGCAAAGGCGAATGCTGCACAGGGGATACCGGAACTGCTGAAAATCGCGACAGGAAAATATTTCCGTGAAAATTCGGGTGAGAAACATCGAAAAGACGCGGCATATGGCTGGTATCGGTATGATTCCAGATTCGCACTGCCTGTATATAATGAACAGGACAAAGAGGAGCATTATAATGTCTATCATGCCTCTATGCTGATAAGGCATAACAAAGACGGAAACTATTATCTGTATGATATTTTTGACATAAAAAAGAAACGAGCAACCCTTTCCAATCCTAAGATTTTACTTGGCAAAAAACCCATTTCTCTTACCCATTATTTTAATATTCGGGTAAAAGTTTGTCAATAGCTTTAAATAAAAATTTTAATTATGAAAAATGTAACATTAAATGCAACTTCCGACTTCGACAAAACCTACTTATCGCGAATTGTCGCGGGGATAGAGAAACAGCCGCAGAATAAGTGTTCTGAGTGAACCGTAGAGCAGCGCGTGTGTTTGGACTGTGTATTTTGCAGTCCTATGCACACCTGCGCTGCGGCCCGCGCGCAAGCATGTTCACGAGGAATACTTATTCTGCGGCGGCTATATTCTGTCCTGCGGCTATATTCTATCATCTCGACAATTCGTGATTCTATGTGAAAAAAATGTCAATTCTCCCCATTTTTGAATTGAAATTTCCATTACGTTGATATATACTAAAATAGGCAGAAATTTTGGTTCTATTTTAACAAATTTATCAATATGGAGGGCTAGGATATGAGCTACAATGCAACAGAAAACTCAGCAAGCAGACGAATTGCCACATTGCTTGATGAGGGCAGCTTTGTTGAAATCGGCGGCGCTGTTACTGCCAGAAGTACGGATTTCAACCTGCAGGAAAAAGAGACTCCGTCCGACGGTGTTATCACCGGCTACGGAGTGATCGACGGCAATCTTGTCTATGTGTACAGTCAGGATGCGTCGGTTCTTAATGGGGCAATCGGAGAGATGCACGCGAAGAAGATTGCGAACATCTATGACATGGCGATGAAGATGGGCGCGCCGGTGGTCGGTCTGATCGACTGCGCGGGATTAAGGCTTCAGGAAGCGACAGACGCTCTTGAGGCATTCGGAAGCCTGTACTACAAGCAGAGCATGGCTTCTGGAGTGGTTCCGCAGATCGCGGCGATCTTCGGCATGTGCGGCGGAGGACTTGCAGTAGTTCCCGGCCTAGCTGACTTTACATTTATGGAGGAGAAGGACGGGAAACTGTTCGTGAATTCTCCGAATGCTCTGGAGGGCAATGAGATTTCCAAATGCGACACTTCAAGCGCGCAGTATCAGAGCGCGACGGCAGGACTTGTGGACGGCATCGGTACAGAGGCGGATATCCTCGGACAGATCCGTTCTCTCGTATGTATGATCCCCGCCAACTATGAGGATGATCTTTCTTATGAGGAATGTACGGACGATCTGAACCGTGTATGCGCGGATATCGCGAACGCGGCTGCGGATACATCTATCGTTCTTTCCCAGATCGCGGACGACCAGATCTTTTTTGAGATGAAGAAAGACTACGCGAAAGAGATGGTGACTGGATTTATCCGTCTCAACGGCATGACAGTGGGCGCTGTGGCGAACCGCACGAAAGTATACGGGGCGGACGGCGCTGAGGAGGCGGCTTTTGACTGCGCTCTGACAGTGGACGGATGCAAGAAGGCCATTGATTTTGTGAATTTCTGCGACGCTTTCTCAATTCCGGTACTCACGCTTACGAACGTGGCGGGATTCGCGGCTACGGTCGAGTCAGAGAAAAATATGGCGAGAGCAGTTGCGAGAATGACTTATACATTTGCAAACGCCACAGTTCCGAAGGTGAATGTGATTGTAGGAAAGGCTTACGGAAGCGCTTATATCGCGATGAACAGCAAGTCCGTCGGAGCGGACATGGTTTATGCGTGGCCGGAGGCAGAGATCGGTATGATGGAAGCGGATCTCGCGGCAAAGATCATGTATGCGGACGCTGACGCTGACACGCTGAAAGAGAAAGCGGCAGAGTACAAAGAACTGCAGTCCAACCCGATGTCAGCGGCGAGAAGAGGATACGTGGATACGATCATCGAACCTGCTGATACAAGAAAATATGTGATCGGCGCTTTTGAGATGCTGTTCACAAAGAGAGAGGACCGGCCGGACAAGAAACACGGCACGGTTTAGTGAGGTGAGGCGAAGTGAAGAAAAAAATCAGTTTATTAGGACTTGTCCTCATCCTTGTCCTTGGTTTCACAGGGTGCAGCAAGTCCGACACAACAGAATATGACCAGACAGCGCTGGAACAGTATGCGGATTTTATCGTCCAGAACTTCAGCGCGATGTCTGAAGCCGACTTCGAGGATTTTACGGAAATGTCGGAGCTGGAACTGGATCTGACGCTGCTTAATACCGGTGTACCAGTTTCGGGAGAGAATTTCCTGACAATGATCGACGCGTGGAAGGCGGGACAGGATGAATGTGGTACATTTGTCAGTCTTGGAGAGTACACGCTGGAGACGGCGAATGACGGCGCGACACTCAGCGCGGAAGCAGATTTCGAGGACAAGGACGGCACGATCGAATTTGCTTTTGACGAAGGCATGAACATGGAGAGCATCACAGTATCCGCCCACTACTCAACAGGCGAGATTCTTGAGAAGGCGGCTCTGAACACGATCCTTGGTATGGGAACTGTGTTCGTGGTACTGATCTTTATCTCCTTTATCATCTCGCTGTTTAAGCTGATTCCTGTCATTGAGAAGAAGTTTAAGAAGAGTCCCAAGACAGAGGCGGCAGCAGCGCCCGCTCCGGCCCCGGCAGCTCCCATTCCGGCTCCCGCGGCGGCGGATGAGACAGACGACGGCGAGCTCGCGGCGGTGATCGCGGCGGCGGTGGCAGCGGCGGAGGGCACATCCACAGACGGATTTATCGTGCGCTCGATCAAGAGAAGAAAATCGAATAAATGGAATTGATTAGGAGGATCATGAAATGAAAAATTATACAATTACAGTAAACGGAAATGTATATGACGTGACAGTAGAGGAGAAGGGCGCGGGCGCAGCACCGGCGGCTCCGGCACCAAAAGCGGCTCCGGCGGCTCCGAAAGCAGCTCCGGCACCGGCAGCGGCTCCGAAGGCTGCGGGAGCAGGTAAGATTCAGGTGAAGGCAGGCGCGGCAGGAAAGGTATTCCAGATCCCGACAAGTGTCGGACAGAGTGTTCAGGCAGGAGATGCGGTCGTGATCATCGAGGCCATGAAGATGGAGATTCCGGTTGTTGCTCCGGAGGCGGGAACAATCGCCAGCATTGACGTGGCAGTAGGCGATGCCGTAGAGGCAGGGGCAGTGCTTGCCACATTAAACTAGTCACCAACCTAGGAGGTCTTACAAATGGAATATATTTCAAATACGCTGGGGAACCTCGTAGAGCAGACCGCATTCATGAATCTCACATGGGGAAACCTGATCATGATCGGTGTTGCCTGCGTATTCCTCTTTCTGGCGATAAGACACGGCTTTGAGCCGCTTTTGCTCGTCCCCATCGCCTTCGGTATGCTTCTTGTCAATATCTATCCGGATATTATGATCCATCCCGAAGACGCGTCCAACGGGACAGGCGGACTTTTGTATTATTTCTATGTGCTTGACGAGTGGTCCATCCTTCCGTCGCTGATCTTCCTCGGTGTGGGCGCGATGACAGATTTCGGACCGCTGATCGCCAACCCGAAGAGCTTCCTTCTCGGAGCGGCGGCACAGTTTGGTATCTTCGCCGCTTATTTGGGAGCGATGTGGATGGGATTCTCAGACAAGGCTGCGGCAGCGATCTCCATCATCGGAGGGGCAGACGGCCCGACATCTATCTTCCTCGCAGGTAAGCTGCAGCAGACGGCGATCTTAGGACCGATCGCGGTGGCGGCGTACTCGTATATGTCGCTTGTGCCGATCATCCAGCCGCCGATCATGAAGCTGCTCACAACGGAGAAAGAGCGTAAGATCAAGATGGAGCAGCTCCGTCCGGTATCCAAGTTAGAGAGGATTCTCTTCCCGATCATCGTTACCATTGTTGTCTGCGTGATCCTTCCGACGACGGCTCCGCTTGTCGGTATGCTCATGCTCGGTAACCTCTTCAAAGAGTCCGGCGTGGTAAGACAGCTTACAGAGACCGCTTCCAATGCCCTGATGTATATCGTCGTTATCCTGCTGGGAACATCCGTAGGCGCGACCACAAGCGCGGAAGCATTCATCAACTGGGATACGATCAAGATCGTGATCCTCGGACTGATCGCTTTCGCATTTGGTACGGCAGCGGGCGTTCTCTTTGGAAAGCTCATGTGCTGGGCAACAAAGGGCAAGGTAAATCCGCTGATCGGTTCTGCGGGCGTATCCGCCGTGCCGATGGCGGCGCGTGTATCCCAGAAGGTGGGAGCGGAAGCTGACCCGACCAACTTCCTGCTCATGCACGCCATGGGACCGAACGTGGCAGGCGTTATCGGTACAGCCGTAGCAGCGGGAACATTCATGGCGATCTTTGGCGTTAAGTAATAAATGGAGGACAGATAAATGGCAGAAATTGAAAAAAAACCGGTTAAAATAGTAGAGACCATCCTGCGTGACGCGCATCAGTCCCTGATCGCCACCAGAATGACGACAGACCAGATGATGCCCATCGTTGAGAAGATGGACAAAGTAGGCTACCATGCAGTAGAGTGCTGGGGCGGAGCTACCTTCGACGCTTCCTTACGTTTCCTCAAAGAAGATCCGTGGGAGAGACTGAGAAAATTCCGCGACGGCTTTAAGAACACAAAACTGCAGATGCTCTTCCGCGGACAGAATATCCTCGGATACCGTCCGTACGCTGACGATGTGGTAGAGTATTTTGTACAGAAATCTGTTGCAAACGGAATCGATATCATCCGTATCTTCGACTGTCTGAACGATATGCGTAACCTTCAGACAGCGGTTACGGCGGCAAACAAAGAAAAAGCTCACGCGCAGGTGGCAATGTCCTACACACTGGGCGACGCGTATACCATGGAGTACTGGGTTGACCTCGCGAAGAAGATCGAGGACATGGGCGCAAACTCTATCTGCGTAAAAGATATGGCAGGACTTCTCTGCCCGTATCAGGCAACAGAGCTTGTGACAGCGTTAAAAGAAGCTGTCAGCATCCCGATTGAAATGCATACACATTATACTTCTGGTGTGGCTGCGATGACTTATATGAAATCCGTTGAGGCAGGCGCTGACATCATCGATACAGCAATGTCACCGTTCGCTCTCGGTACTTCCCAGCCGGCGACAGAGGTTATGGTCGAGACTTTCAAGGGAACACCGTATGACACAGGACTGGATCAGGGACTTCTCTCCGAGATCGCGGACTACTTCCGTCCGATCCGTGACGAGGCTCTTGAGAGCGGCCTGTTAAATCCGAAGAACTTAGGCGTGAATATCAAGACGCTTCTGTATCAGGTTCCGGGCGGTATGCTCTCCAACCTGACGTCCCAGCTCAAAGAGCAAGGAGCGGAAGATAAGTTCTATGATGTGCTTGAGGAAGTTCCGCGTGTGCGCAAGGATCTCGGCGAGCCGCCGCTTGTTACACCGTCCTCACAGATCGTTGGAACACAGGCAGTATTCAACGTGCTGATGGGTGAGCGCTATAAGATGGCGACAAAGGAGACAAAGGATATCCTTGCCGGAAGATACGGCGCGACAGTAAAACCAGTGAACGCAGAGCTTCAGAAGAAGATCCTCGGAGAAGACGCAGACATCATCACATGCCGTCCGGCGGATCTCATCCCCAACGAGCTGGATACACTCCGCAAAGAATGCGAGCAGTGGATGCAGCAGGATGAAGATGTGCTGACATACGCACTCTTCCCGCAGGTAGCGGTTGACTTCTTTAAGTACAGACAGGCGCAGCAGACAAAGGTTGACGCCACTGTGGCTGATACAGAGAACGGGGCATATCCGGTATAAACAGTGTTGAAAAAGAGTGCGGCGGAAAACCGCACTCTTTTTTTCACCGTGCGCAAAGTCGTGCTGACCAAATGCTTTTATGTGTTTCGCTAAAGTAAAAATTCAAAAGATACTTTTAACACAAACGTTTGCGGAAAAATATTTGCCCTGTTGTGGTTTTTGCGCTCCAAGATATGATATAATCAGGCTATCATAAAAAGAACGTAGTAAAGGAGACGAGGAAAATGATCACAAGAACAAAAGAAAATGTGCAGAGTAAAACAATTCAAAAAGCTGTGCTGTGTGTACTTTTTATTGCGGCGGGTCTGGTTCTTCCCATGGGATTCCACAGACTTGGACTAGGAACGGCGTTTCTGCCTATGCACATACCTGTATTCATAGGAGCGCTTGTCTGCGGACCGTGGTTTGGCGTGATCGGGGCGCTCTGTACTGTCTCATTGTCCTGTGTGCTTACCGGAATGCCGCCTGTATTCCCGGTAGGCGTGTGCATGATGGTTGAGCTTGCCGTTTACGCCGGGGTAAGCGCGGGGATCATGGAGCGCAGGAAATACAGGATCTCTTCTTTATATATGGCTTTGGCTACGGGGATCGTGGCAGGGCGTATCGCCAATGGACTGGCTAATGCGGCAGCGGCGGCATTTAGCGGGGGACAGTACAGCCTTTCTTCCTTCTGGGAAGGGACGGTTGTGGCGACAGTCCCGGGAACTATCCTGCTGCTTTGTATCGTGCCGGGTATTGTTTATGTGATCGAGCGGGTTTTGAAATTCCATGATTGAGAAATATATTCTCGAGCATATAGAAAAATATCCTGAGATGGAGATCGCCGACGTTGTAAAACTCATCTATCAGAGTGAGTTTGGCGGAGGGCATATGATAAAGAACCCCAAGGCGAGTCTGGAGCGGCTGACAAGGGAATGTCAGGAGGCAGATGTGGATGCTTTGCAAGAATATCCTCTCTGCTGGGAAAAGATTGGAAACCATATGGGAAGGCTGTTCCTTAAGGGGATTGAACGCCATCTTAAGCTGGGTACAGTGAACCGGTTTTTTGTAAACACAGCGCAGAAGGTGACTTCCAGTGTGTCGGCTTTTGAGGAAAAATTAAGTGAGCTCCAACGGATGTGCCGGGAAGGGACAGTTCCTTTTGACTGTGAACAGTTAGATGAGTGGCTGCGGGTATACAGGGAGAGGGGATATCCGTTGTTTGGCCATTCCGAATCATTCAGGCGGCATTATCACCCTTCCTACCGGGTCGTAAGCGGGGATTATCTGGAATATATTGAGCTTTTCTCTGTGATAGACAGAAGCTTTGAGGCAGAGGAACAACTGATAATTGCCATAGACGGGCGGTGCGGCAGCGGAAAAAGCTGGCTTGCCCGCCTTCTCTCAGGTGTATATCCGTGCAGTGTCGTCCATATGGATGATTTCTTTCTTCGTCCGGAGCAGAGGACGGAGGAAAGGCTAAAGGAGATTGGGGGCAATGTGGATCGGGAGAGATTTCTTGAGGAGGTGGCCCGGCCGCTTATGAATGGAAGGAAAAGCTTCGAATATCAGCGCTATGACTGTGTCAGGCAGAAGCTTACAGACAGCGTGAAGGTTCAGAGGAAGAAGCTTTTGGTTGTAGAAGGTACATATAGCTGCCATCCATTGTTTTCTCATCTGTATGACCTGAAGATATTTTTAAATATAGAGAGCGGGGCACAGCGGGAGCGGATACTTAAGAGAAATGGAGACTATATGCTCCGGCGATTTATCAGTGAATGGATTCCAAAGGAGGAGGAATATTTTCAGACCTTTGGGATAAGGGAAGACTGCGATATTATTTTTGAAGAGACGACATGAAATGGAACCGGTTTTCTGTAAGGAAGCCGGTTCCATTTCATATCGTCCCTTTAAAAAGCGGATTTAAGCTCTGGCTGCTGAGCTGTTACGGCAGTCTTCTTGGCTCGGCACAGCTTTCCCGCATTGCCAGTGAGAAGGGGAGTGAAATCTTCATCGGAATACGGTGTCCTCCCTCGATGCGGTCTATGAGTATCTTCGCGGCGGTCTGCCCCAGCTCCGCGATCGGTATGTGGATCGTGCTGAGCATGGGCGTGAGATAGGAAGATACGTCGATGTCGTCGATGCTGATGAGCGAGACGTCTTTGGGAATCCGGAGTTTCTTTTCCTGAAGGGCGCGCATCACGCCTATGGCAGTCATGTCGTTTGAGGCAAATACTGCGGTGAAATCAGAGGTTTTCTCCAAGAGTCTGACAGCGCCGTTGTATCCGCCTTCGGTCGACATGGGCGTATTGATGATAAGCTCTTTTCGCAGTGGAAAGTGATGGCCGGAAAGTGTGGCGCAGTATCCTTCATAGCGGTTCTCGTTTTTCGTCTCCCCTATGTACGCAATATTCGTATGCCCCATATCGATCAGTTTTTCCATGACTGATACAGCAGCCTGATATCCGTCGCATATCACCTGATCATACTTGGCGTTGAGCATATTCAGGCCGCTGTAAACAACGTTGTTGAAATATTTCTTTAGAAAACTGAGCATCTGGCGGTCACAGCGCCCAAGCACTGCCGCTCCGTCGACGGGCGTGTCTGTAATGAGGCGGAAGGTGGAGGGGTTGTCGATGTCGAGAAAAGTCATGATATGCTTTACGATGTAATTGTGCTTGAAAGCCTCCTCCTCAACGCCTCTTGCCAATGCGGAGAAAAACAGATCTTTCATGGGTTCCTCGCTGCGGGCAAAAATACAGGCGATGGAACGGGTCGCCTTGTGGGTTGCCGGGATGCTGCCGGCCTTTAAGTCGCGCGCGGCAGTATTCGGAGAATATCCCGTTTTGCGGACGATTTCCCAGATCTTGTCCTGTACCTCCCTGCTGGCTGCGGAAGCTCCTTTCTGGTTGATTACTCTTGAAACGGTTGATATAGAAACACCGGCCTCTTTTGCAATATCCTTTAATGTCATGACATCCTCCTCTTTTGCTCCTGTGATGCTCTTTTTCGAAAGTTCCCCTATGTCTTTTTTTATTATAAAGTGGATGTGAGAAAATTACCAGACGGTATTGCTGAAAACGTTTGCGTAAATTGTGAAATCCTTTTACCTGCTTCTGTGTTATGATGAAAAAAATAAAAGGAGTAAAAGGAGGTGTAGCTGATGAAAGGAAATGTTCTGGTCATCCACGGCGGAGGCCCGACACCTGTGATCAATGCTTCTCTGTACGGCGTTTTGGAAGAAGCCAAGGAAAACGGAAATATAGAGAAGGTATACGGGGCACTCGGCGGGACGCAGGGGGTTCTCAATGAGGACTTCGTGGATCTTATGAAGATACCGGAAGAAGAGAAGGAGAGGCTGCTTTTTACACCGGCATCCGTTATCGGATCTTCCCGCTTTGCGCTCGAGGAAGAGGATTACGAAAAAATGCCCGCTATTTTCAGAAAATATGGGATACGCTTCGTACTTCTTAACGGCGGGAACGGTACGATGGATACATGCGGAAAGATCAGCAGGGTATGCGGTCAGGATATAAAAGTCGTCGGGATACCTAAGACGATCGACAATGATATCGCAGTGACAGATCATACGCCGGGGTATGGCAGCGCGGCAAGGTATCTGGCGGGAACAGTAAAAGAAGTGTCGGAGGATGTAAGATCCCTACCGATCCATGTGTGCGTCATCGAAGCCATGGGGCGAAATGCGGGATGGCTTACAGCCGCGTCTGTGCTGGCAAGAAAAGATAAAGGAGACGCCCCCCATCTGATCTATCTTCCTGAGAGGCCCTTTGACGAGGAAGAATTTTTAGAAGATGTCAGGGAAGTGTACGACCGCCTTGGGTACGCGGTGGTAGTAGCCAGTGAGGGCCTTAAAAATAAGGACGGGGAGCCGATTGTGGAGCCGGTATTTAAGACGGAGCGGGCGGTGTACTACGGAGATGTGGGTTCGTATCTGGCGACACTGGTCATCCGCAGGCTGGGTATCAAGGCGAGGAGTGAAAAACCCGGAATCTGCGGGAGAGCGTCGATCCCATGGCAGTCAGAGACTGACCGCAGGGAAGCGATACTGGCCGGAAGGGAAGCACTCAGAGCCGCTTTGGAGGGAGAAAGCGGCGTCATGATCGGATTTAAGCGCGTGGGTACAGAGGACGGCGGATATGAGACGGCCACATTCCGTGTCCCCATCGAAGAGGTCATGATGTACGAAAAGAAGCTTCCGGAAACTTACATAAACGACAGAGGCAACGACATCACAGATGAGTTTGCAAAATGGTGCCGGCCCCTTATCGGCGGGGAGCTTCCCCAATATATCTGTCTGAAGGATTATGAAAAGGAGGAAAAAAGATGAAACACATCTGCCTGAATCTAAAGCGTTTTGATGTGCCCGCAGAATTCGGCGGCGTGAACCGGATCGCGTCCCCCGGAGCATGGAGCGGCTATATCATCGGACATACTCAGGAGGAGTTAAAGCGTTACGAAAAAGAAAAAGTGAGATTTTCTATGTATTTCCCTGAGGCTCATATCTTAGGGGCCGTCTCCGCAAGGGCGGAGGACTGTCTTGTGCGGGTCGGGTGTCAGGGCGTGTTCAGGGAGAACACGGCTCCGGGCGGAAATTTCGGCGCGTTTACGACAAACTGCCCGGCAAGTTCAGCGAGAGCACTCGGATGCGAGACGGCGATCATCGGGCACTGCGAGGAGCGGAAAGATAAGGGAGAGCTGATCGCCATGGGAGGACAGGCTGCCCCGGACACGGTGGACCGCATACTGAACAGTGAGATGCGCCTTGCCATAGAGAGTGGAATGGATGTCCTGTACTGCATCGGTGAGAAGGCGGAAGAACAGGAGAACTGGAAGGAAGTTCTGAAACGTCAGCTTGATACCGGACTGGACGGTCTTGATAAAAGCCGTGTGGTAGTGGCTTATGAACCGGTCTGGGCCATAGGGCCGGGGAAAATCCCGCCGGATGGGGAATATATCAGAAAGATAGCGGATTATGTAAAAGAAGTGACCGGAGGCATTGATGTGATCTACGGAGGCGGACTGAAAGCGGAGAACGCGGCCATGCTTGCGTCTGTTCCGGAGATCGACGGCGGCCTGATCGCCCTGACCAGATTCACGGGGGAGATTGGGTTCTATCCGGACGAGTATCTGGATATTATACGGATTTATATGGAAAACTGCGATAAACAGGGCAAAGCTTAAAAAGGCGGAAAGGAAGATGAAAGATGAAACTGGATTTTGAATACGGACATGGAACAATAAGCGCGAATCTGCCGGACAATACGGATGTTTTTATCCCGGGAGTCACTGTTCCTGATCCGCCGTGCATTCCGGAGGAGAAGCTGGAAGCGGCTACACTGGAGTCAATACGCAATCCCATAGGCATGGAACCGCTCTCTGCTCTGGCAAAAAAAGGATCAAAGGTGACGATTGTATTCCCGGACAGGGTAAAAGGCGGGGAACAACCCACGTCCCACAGGAAAATATCGATCAGGCTTATCTTAAAAGAACTGTATGCCGCCGGAGTGGAGAAGAAAGACATCCTTCTTATCTGCTCCAACGGTCTGCACAGGAAGAATACGGAGCAGGAGATCCGCAATGTCCTCGGGGAAGAACTGTTCCATGAGTTCTGGTACACCCACCAGATCATCAACCATGACAGCGAAGACTATGACCATCTGGTAGACCTCGGCGTGACAGACAGAGGAGACCCGGTGATCATGAACAAATATGTTTATGACAGTGATGTGGCCATCCTGATCGGACATACGCAGGGCAATCCATATGGAGGGTATTCCGGAGGATATAAGCACTGCGCGACCGGGATCACACACTGGAGATCCATAGCGTCCCACCATGTTCCGGAAGTCATGCACAGAAAAGACTTTACCCCGGTCAGCGGGAAGTCGCTTATGCGGACAAAATTTGACGAGATCGGAATGTATATGGAAAAGTGCATGGGAAAGAAATTTTTCTGCTGCGACGCCGTTCTGGATACAAAGTCCCGCCAGATCGAGATCAACAGCGGGTATGCCGCAGAAATGCAACCCCGTTCATGGAGAATGGCGGATAAAAGGACATATGTGCCTTGGGCAAAGCAGAAATATGACGTCATGGTGTTCGGTATGCCCCAGTTTTTCCATTATGGGGACGGTATGGGAACGAACCCGATCATGCTCATGCAGGCGCTGTCCGCACAGGTAATCCGCCATAAGCGGATTATGAAGGACAACTGCGTCATTATCTGCGCATCCACTTGCAACGGCTATTTCCATGATGAGCTGTGGCCGTATCTGCGCGAGTGCTATGAGATGTTCCAGAAAGACGGCATGAATGTCCTGACGGACATGAACCGTTACGGAGAGTATTTTGCGACCAATGAAGAGTATATCCGCAAGTACCGCTACTGCAATGCCTTCCACCCGTTCCACGGCTTTTCCATGATGAGCTGCGGGCAGATTGCGGAGATGAATACTTCCGCCATCTATATCTGCGGAGCGGAGCAACCCGGCTATGCAAGGGGGATGGGCCTAAAGACGAGGGCCACCATCGAGGAAGCGCTGGAAGACGCAAAGAAGAAATATGTGGGAGAGAACCCGGCGATCCTTGCCCTGCCGCATACATTTAAACTGAGCGCGGTTCATCTGATGATGGAAGACGAAGTATACGGAAACGAGGACGAGTACACACATATGGTCTGCCACCATATGTAGATTTGTTAAAAAGAGCTGATATGCCGCAAGATAATGAGCTGTCAGTTCTTTTTGTTTATAAAACGCCTCTGTGAAATGTGTGCAATCGTTTGCGTAAATCAAGGTGGAAACATTGGTGCAATATGTATATAATGAGGGTAGGAGCAAAGAAAAAAGTGGTGAAATTTGAAAAACTAAAAGAGGAAGGAGGAGATGTGTTTGTACAAAAATAACAATGGTAACTCTAAGAAAAAAGCGGGGTTAGACAGAATACCGGGGTGGGCATGGGTGCTCCTTTCCCTCGCGGCAGCCATCATCCTGTGGTATATCCTGTCGATCAATCCGCGGACATCCAGAAGTTTTCCATTCATACCGGAAATGATTGAATCGACGAAAAAAATGATTGACAACGGGGCTCTCTTTGAAGATTTCCAAAGCTCTATGATCTCGGTGGGAGCGGGATTCGCACTCGGATTCGTAACGGCAGTCCCGGTGGCGTTCCTGATGGCGTGGTACATACCGGTCAGAGGGATTATTGAACCGTGGATACAGTTTATCCGAAACATTCCGCCGCTGGCATACGTTCCGCTCGTGGTAATCACGGCGGGCGTCGGACGCAAGCCTCAGATCATCGTTATCTGGATCGCGACGTTTCTGATCATGGCGGTCACGATCTATCAGGGCGTCAGGAATATTGACAATACGCTTGTAAAAGCGGCAAGGGTTCTGGGAGCAAAGGATAAAGACATTTTTGTGAAGGTTATTTTCCCCGCGACTACGCCGTTTATCCTGACAGCGGTCAGACTTGGCGTTTCTGTAGCTCTGACAACCCTGATCGCAGCGGAATCGACCGGAGCATACGCCGGTCTTGGTATGAGAATCCGTTCGTTATCAAACAGCTATGATACAGCGGCCATGCTGTTCTATATCATTATCATCGGCATTATCGGACTGATCATGGAAAAAGCGATCAAATTTATGGAAAAGAGGCTGACAGGATGGCAGGAAAAGAGAGAGTAACAAAAGTAAAGATCGAGAATGTCAAAAAGGTCTGGAATACGAGAAACGGGCAGATCGTTGCATTAAACGGTGTGAATCTCGATATTATGGAAAATGAATTTATCTGTGTCGTAGGGCCGTCAGGATGCGGAAAGTCCACGCTTTTAAATATCATTGCCGGACTGGAGGAGCCGACAGAGGGCGCGGCGTACATAGATGATAAGAAAATCACATCCACAGGAGTGGAAAGGGGCGTTGTCTTCCAGCAGTACGCGCTCTTCCCGTGGCTGACAGTCCTCAAAAACGTCATGTTCGGATTGAAGCTTCAGGGAAAGAAGAACGACGAGGCAAAAGAGATCGCCATGAAATACATAAAGATGGTACAGCTTGAAGAATTTGTAAATCATTATCCGAAAGAGCTGTCCGGCGGTATGAAACAGCGCGTGGCGATCGCGAGGGCATATGCGGTCAATCCGGAGGTGCTTTTGATGGACGAACCTTTCGGTGCCCTTGACGCACAGACAAGGACTCAGCTCCAGACAGAGCTTCTGGAGACGTGGGAAAAGGAGCAGAAGACCTGTTTCTTCATCACGCACGACGTGGACGAGTCGATCATACTTGCCCAGAAGGTTGTAATCATGAGCGCAAGGCCGGGGCGCATCAAAGAGATCGTGGATATTGACATTCCATATCCGAGGACTCAGGAGACGAAGATGAGTCCGAGATTTCTGGAGCTGAAAAATCATATCTGGAGTCAGGTATATCAGGAATACCTTGAGGTCAGAAAATAGGGGAAAGCTGCTCAGACATGAGTAGAAATAAAAATTTAAGGAGGAAAACTATTATGAAGAAAGCGGCAGCATTATTGTTGGCAGGAGTGATGGCACTTTCACTTGCAGCGTGTGGAGGCGGCGGAGACAGCGGCGGCAGCACTGACAACGGAAGCACAGACAACGGAGGCGAGACTCAGGAACTGGTTACCGTCAATGTGGCGTATATGCCAAACTACGCGGCTGTAAACGGTGTGATCGCGGCTGACAAGATGGGGTATTTTGAGGAAGAAGGCATTGATGTTGTTTTCACTGAGTTTGCTGACGGGCCGACCATCATCAACGCAATGGAGTCTGGTTCCATCGATGTAGGATACATCGGTCAGGGCGCCCACAAGCTTTGTGTACAGGGACGTGCGGACATTTTCGCTCTGGCCCATGTATCGAACGGCGACGCCATCATCGGAAGCAAAGAGAAAGGCACAGATACATTAGAGAATCTGGCGGGAAAGACTGTTGCTTATTCGTCAGGGACATCCAGTGAAGATATCCTTGTAAAAGGGTTGACATCAGTTGGACTTACAATGGAAGATATCGACGCCATTGACATGGAAGCAACCAACCTTGTAACAGCTATGCTTTCGGGAAGTGTTGACGCATGTGCGGCATGGACGCCCAACACGACGAACATTATGAAAGAGATGGGCGACGATGCGGTTGAACTTTGCGATAACATGACATTCATCGACGAGACGGTTTCTCTTGCAAGCTGGATCTGTATGCCGTCTTACTCAGAAGAGAATCATGATACTCTTGTGAAATTTACACGCGCCCTGTACAAAGGCTTCGATTACCGCGCTGACGACAACAACGCGGAGGAAGTTGCAGGCTGGTGCGCGGATGAACTGAAACTGGAAAAAGAGTCTCTCCTTGAAGAAAGAGACGTCGCAGACTGGACGACTTCTGATTTCATCAAGAATAATATGGATGATGTAAAATCCTACTATCAGATCCAGCAGGATACGCTCGTGGCAAACGGCGACTGCGAAGCTGCGCCTCTTGAGGACTACATCCTCTTTGACGTAATGGAAGAAGCGTGTAAATAGTATCAGGATTTCATAAACAAGAGGGTATGTACAGGTGCATCAGTGCCTGTACATACTTTATATACAGGTATATTGTATTGCAAAGGCAGGATCGGACGGGATACTCTGCCGGGATACAGAAAGGCAAGGGAGTCATTTATGAGACATGAATATTACGGCTATACAAAAGACGAGTTGAAGCAGCATGCAAAGTTTCCGATGACCGTCATGGAAGATAATGACAGTGTTTTTTCTTTCATGGCAAAGGAGATGACCGACGAGATCGAGAAAAACAATAAAGAAGGGAAAAGGACGGTCTTTATCTGTCCGGTGGGCCCGGTGGGCCAGTATCCGTACTTTGTGGATCGGGTAAACGAAAAGGGCATCAGCCTTAAGAACGTCTGGTTTATCAACATGGACGAGTATCTGGATGAGGACAAAAAGTGGATAGACAAAGACCATCCTCTCAGTTTTCGGGGATTTATGGACCGGGCAGTCTATACGAAGATCCGCCCTGAGCTTCTGATGCCGGAGGAGCAGAGAGTATTCCCGGATCCTGACGATCTTGGAAGGATACCTGCGCTGATCGAAGAGCTGGGAGGAGTTGACATCGCGTTCGGAGGCATTGGCATCAACGGCCATGTGGCGTTTAACGAGGCGGACACATCTCTTGGCAATGATGAATTTCTGGCGCAGAAGACCCGGGTGCTTGCCATTACACCGGAGACGAGGACAGCGAACGCTATCGGAGATCTAAACGGCGCTCTGGAGGATATGCCCCTGTACTGTGTCACCATCGGGATCGCTGAGATCGCGGGCGCGAGAAAGATCCGTCTCGGGTGTTTTCGGAACTGGCACCGTGCTGTAGTAAGAAGGGCATTGTGCGGGGAGCCTTCGTCGGCATTCCCGGTCAGCCTGCTGCAGAGCCACCGGGACATTACGCTGACATTTACGGAGTATGTCGCCCGTCTGAGCGACTGACGGCAAGTGCGCATCATCAGGGAAAGCTAAAAGAAACGAAGAAGAAAAGAGGAGGATACAGATGGCATTGATATCATTGAGACCGGTTTTGGAGGCCGCAGTGGAGCGCGGGTATGCCCAAGGTGCATTTAATGTGAATGCAGTGGCTCAGGCAAAGGCGGTTATTGAAGTGCATGAGATGTTCCGTTCAGCGGCAATCTTGCAGGGCGCGGATCTGGCAAACGGATTTATGGGCGGAAGAGTGGATTTTATCAACGCGGGAGTTGAAGATAAGATCATCGGGGCAAAAAATATCGCGGCGGCAGTCCGAAAGTATGGCGAGGACTCAGAAATCCCCGTCGTGCTGCATCTGGATCACGGGAAAGACATGGATTCTGTAAAGGCGGCTGTGGAAGGAGGATATACCTCGGTGATGATCGACGGTTCCTCCCTGCCCTTTGAAGATAATGTGGAACTGACAAGAGAGGTCGTGCGCTATGCCCATGAACGAGGCGTCAGCGTGGAGGGTGAGCTTGGCGTCCTTGCCGGAGTGGAGGATCATGTTTTTTCTCAGAATTCAACATACACAGATCCCCTGAAAGCAGTGGAATTTATCCGCAGGACAAATGTGGATGCGCTGGCAATCTCTTATGGCACAATGCACGGCGCTTCCAAAGGCAAAAATGTTAAGCTGAGAAAAGAGATACCTACAGCCATCAGGGAGTGCCTGAATCATGCGGGCATCTTCTGCGCGCTGGTATCTCACGGCTCTTCAACGGTGCCGCAGTATATTGTAAACGAGATCAACGCGCTTGGCGGAGAGCTTACCAATACCCACGGCATCTCCATCGGGGAATTAAAGGCGGCCATCCCCTGCGGTATCAGCAAGATCAACGTTGATACGGATATCCGTCTGGCAGTGACTAGAAATATGAAAGAATTCTTTGTCAAATATCCCGAGAAGCGTTCCAGCGCGTCTGTGGGCGGCATCTATGAACTGTTGGAGACGAAGAAAGACCAGTTTGATCCAAGGGTATTTCTTCCTCCGATTATGCAGTCTGTCATGTATGGCGACATCCCGGATGAGGATGTGGCGGGTATTCTGGACTGTGTGGAAAGAGGCGTGAAGGAAGCAGTGGGAACGCTGATCGTGCAGTTTGGCTCTTATGGGAACGCGCCTTACGTGGAGCGCGTCAGTCTGGAGGAAATGGCGCAGCGCTATAAAAAAGACGACAGGTGGTAGGAGGCGGTGAGTTGAAGATCTTATTAAAAAACGCACAGACGTATGTAGGCCATGTATTTCAGAAGAAAGATATTCTGATCTCGGACGGGAAAATCGGACGTATCGAAGAATGTGGTGTTCTCTCTTCTGAGGGATACGACAGGGTTATAGACTGTGAAGGGAAAAAGGCAGTGCCGGGGTTCATCGACGTACATACCCACGGTGCGGCGGGAATCGACGTAAACGCGGCGACGGCAGAGGGTCTGGAGACGATCGCCCGCTTCTTTGCCTCTCAGGGGACGACCTCCTGTCTTGTCTCCATATTGACAGACACGCCGGAGCAGACGCTTTGGTGTATTGATGAATATAACAAGTGGAAGACACTGGAGCACAAGGGCGCGGAGATCATCGGCATCCATCTGGAGGGGCCTTTCCTCGCCTCGGAGTATAAAGGCGCCATGCCGGAGCATCTGCTGAAAAAGGCGCCTGATCTGGAGCTGGTGAAACGTTATCAAGACGCGGCTTCGGGAGCTGTCAGATATATGACGATCTCACCGGAGCTGGAGGGGATGCCGGAGTTTATCCGCGATGTGAGCGGTCTTGGCATCAAAGTCGCCATCGGTCACTCGGGAGCATCCTACGAAAGAGCTATGGAGGCGATCCAAAGCGGCGCAGTGGCGGGCACCCACGTGGGAAATGCAATGAAGCTTCTGCACCAGCATTTCCCCGCGATTTTCGGGGCAGTGTTGGAATCTGACGTATACTGTGAGATGATCTGCGACGGACTCCATCTTCATCCGGGCACGGTAAGAATCCTGCTGAAGGCAAAAGGTCTTGACAGGGCGGTGGCCATCACAGACTCTATCATGGCCGCGGGACTTCCGGACGGAGAATATAAGTTGGGAGTCAATGACGTCGTCGTAGTGGACGGAGACGCAAAGTTAAAAGAAGGGGGCGTCAGGGCGGGAAGCACTCTGACTCTTGCGCAGGCTTACAGAAATCTCCTGAAATTCACCGGGAGGACGGAAGAAGAGATACTGCCTGTACTTACCAAAAATCCGTCGGAGATGCTGGGCGTCTATAATGAACTGGGAAGTATTGAAGAAGGGAAAGCCGCAGACATCCTGATCATGGATGCGGACAGACAGATATGCACGACCATTGTCAGAGGACGCATTTGCGAAAAATAACCGGAATAAAATAACCGGAATAAAATAACTGGAAAAATAATAGATGAGAGAGCTGTTTTGACGGAAAACCGGAGGAACAGCTTTTCTTTCGCTCTTTCTCTCTGGAAACACGGCGAGATAAAATTTTTGCAATAAGACATACTTTAGTGGTATCATATAGAATATGAGTTTAAAGGCAGGAGGACTCCTGATGAAGGGTTATGATAAAATTTCAGGAAATATAGCTGACAGAATCGCGTCTCTGCGTTCTGAGATGGAGCGGGAGGGCATCGATATCTATATCGTGCCGTCAACGGATTACCATTATAGTGAGTACGTGGGCGACTACTTTAAAGCGCGTGAGTATATGACCGGATTTACCGGATCAGCCGGGACTGCGGTGTTTACAAAGGACAAAGCGGGACTGTGGACGGACGGAAGGTATTTTATACAGGCGGAAGAGGAACTCCGGGGAAGCGGCGTCTCTCTCTATAAAATGGGAGAGCCGGGGGTGGATACCATCGAAGAATTTATAGAAAAAGAGCTTCCGCAAAAGGGAGTGGTCGGATTCGACGGCAGGTGCGTCGGCGTTTCTGAGGGAAACCGCTATGGGAAGACCGCGGGGGAAAGACAGGGAACTCTCTGCTATAAATATGACCTTGTGGGCCGTGTGTGGAAGGAGCGCCCGCCGCTTCCGAAAGAAAAGGCATTTCTCTTGGAGGAAAAATATGCGGGAGAGAGCGTACAGTCCAAGCTGTGCCGTGTCCGTGAGAGGATGGGGGCGGAAAGGGCGGACGTCCATCTGCTCTCCAGTCTGGATGATATCGCATGGCTTTTAAATATCAGGGGAAACGACGTGGCATACTGTCCGCTCGTTCTGTCCTACCTGCTTTTATACAAAGACCGCGTGGAACTATTTGCGGATGAAGATAAATTTCCCCCGGAAATACAAGAGGTGTTCAGGAAGAACGGCGTTGTTGTCAGACCATATGAAAGGATTGCGGAGGCTGCGGCATCCTTGCCGGAGCAAGCCTGTGTCCTGCTTGATACAGGGCGGACGAATTATGCGCTGTATTGTATGCTCCCGCAGGGCGTCCGCGTGATCGACAGGGAGAACCCTGAGGTACTGATGAAATGTGTGAAAAACGATATCGAGGTGGGAAATATTAAAAAAGCTCATATCAAGGACGCTGTCGCGCATACAAGGTTCATGTACTGGCTAAAAAAGGAAGTGGCGGAACAGTTCATGCCAGAACATCTTCCCCTCACAGAGATCACGGTGTCAAGGAAGCTGGAAGAACTCCGGGCAGAGCAGGAAGGCTATCTTGGCCCAAGCTTTGCTCCGATCAGCGCGTTTGCCAAGCACGGCGCGATTGTCCATTACAGCGCGTCAAAGGAGAGCGACGCGCCTCTTAAGAAAGGCGGGTTTCTTCTGACAGACACCGGGGGACACTATCTTGAAGGCTCCACGGACATCACAAGGACGGTTGCCGTGGGGGAGGTGCCTTTAAAAGAAAAAGAGGATTTTACTCTGGTGGCGAGAGCGATGCTGCGCCTGATGAACACCGTGTTTTTACATGGGTGCAGCGGAGCGAATCTGGACTGTATCGCGCGGGAAGTATTCTGGAAAGAGCGGGTGAATTTTAACCACGGTACAGGACATGGCGTGGGATATCTGACCAATGTCCATGAAGCGCCCATTAATTTCCGCTGGAAAGAAGGGAAAAGTCCGGCTCCGGTACTGGAGAAAAATATGGTCATCACGGACGAGCCGGGGATATACATCGAAGGTTCCCACGGTATCCGCATCGAAAACGAGCTTCTTGTATGCGAGGATGAGAAGAACGGATACGGGCAGTTCATGAGGTTTGAGCCTCTCACCTTTGTCCCTGTCGATCTGGACGCGTTGCTGCCGGAGCGGATGACAGAGGAAGAGAGGGATATGCTCAATGATTATCACAGGAGAGTGTATGAAGCTGTTGTCCCGTATTTGGATGAAGAGGAAAGGGCATGGCTTAAGCGGTACACCCGTCCGGTATGATGATATAGCCGGGCAGCCGGCAGAAGGAGGAATACCCCGTGCCCGGCGCAGCCGTATTAAAGAAAAGGAACGAAAAAATGGAAACAACAGAAAATACGACCAATGAACTGATCTTAAGGATCGAAGAAAAATATAATAAAATGAGCAAAGGACAGCGCAGGCTTGCCGATTATGTGCGCGAAAATTATGACAAGGCAGTTTTTTTGACTGCGGCAAAGTTGGGCGAGACTGTGGGCGTCAGTGAATCCACGGTAGTGCGCTTTGCCATCCAGCTCGGATATAAAGGGTATCCGGGATTTCAGAAAGCGCTTGAGGAGCTGGTGAGGAATAAGCTCAATTCCATCCAGAGGATGGAGGTCACATACGGCAGGATCAGCCAGAGCGAGATCCTTGAGACGGTGCTCCAGACAGATATCGAGAAGATCAAACAGACCCTTGCCGTGATCGATCACAAGGCCTTCGATCTTGCCATTGACACTATCCTTGAGGCGAAGAGGATCTACGTCATCGGCATCAGGAGCTGCGCGCCGCTGGCATCCTTCCTCTCCTTCTATCTGAACCTGATCTGTGAGAATGTGACAGTTGTTGACACGAACAGCTCCAGCGAGATATTCGAGCAGCTCATACGCATCAGCGGCGACGATGTGATCATCGGCATCAGCTTCCCTCGCTATTCCATGCGCACTTTGAAAGCGCTGGAATTTGCCAGCAACCGCAAGGCAAAGGTGATCACGCTGACAGACAGCATCCACTCTCCGATGAACCTGTATTCCTCATGCAACCTTATCGCGCGCAGCGATATGGCGTCCATCGTGGACTCCCTTGTCGCCCCTTTAAGCGTGATCAACGCGCTGGTAGTGGCGCTGTGCATGAAGAAGCAGGACGAAGTTGTGGATACGCTGGAAACTTTGGAGGAGATATGGGGAGAATATCAGGTGTACAGCGGGGACGAATTAAATCCCGTGAGCGGCACTTTTTCAGTAAATAAGGGGAGCGCTGAATCTGACGCGGACGAGGGCAAAGGAAAGGCAGGGTCTGGAAAATGAGAAAGGTGCTTGTGATCGGCGGGGGAGCCGCGGGAATGATGGCAGCAGTCACAGCCGCTAAAAACGGAGGGCAGGTACTTCTTCTGGAAAAGAATGAGAAGCTTGGGAAAAAGCTTTTTATCACGGGAAAAGGGCGCTGCAACATCACTAATGCGGCGGAAATTGAAGAATTCTTTTCCGCCGTAGTCAGTAATCCCAAATTTTTGTACAGCAGCTTTTACAGCTTTACAAATGATCAGGTCATTGATTTCTTTGAGAAACTTGGTGTGCAGACAAAGGTTGAGCGGGGCGGGAGAGTGTTCCCTGCGTCGGATCATTCCTCAGATGTGATCCGCGCGCTGGAGCGGGAGATGGGACGCCTTGGCGTGAAGATCCGCCTGCGAACAGAGGTGAAGGAGCTGATTGTTGAGGACGGCACTGTCAAAGGAGCTTTGCTTTCATCGGGAAAGAAGCTGTACGCCGACGCTGTTATCATCACCACAGGCGGCGTCTCTTATCCGTCCACAGGTTCTACCGGAGACGGATACCGTTTCGCACGGGAGTGCGGGCATAAGGTGACGGAGCTTCTCCCGTCGCTTGTCCCCATGGAAGTGAAGGAATGGTATGCGAAAGAACTGATGGGCCTGTCCCTTCGGAATATTGAGATCCTTATAACAGACGGAAAGAAGAAACTGTACCGGGAGTTTGGCGAGATGATGTTCACCCATTATGGAGTGACCGGGCCTGTTATTCTAAGCGCCAGCAGCATCGTCGGGAAAAGGCTGAAAGGCAAGGAACTGACACTGCATATCGATCTGAAACCCGCGCTTGCGCAGGAGCAGCTTGACAGGCGCGTTCTGCGGGAATTTGAGACAAACCATAACCGCCAGTTTAAAAACGCGGTAGATGGCCTGTTCCCGGCAAAGCTGATACCGGTCATGATCGAATTGTCGGGTATACCGGAGGAGAAAAAAGTCCATGAGATCACGAAAGAAGAACGGCTTCATTTCGTGAGGCTTATCAAGGACTTTACCATGACGCTCACCGGACTTCGCGGCTATAAGGAAGCGATCATCACAAAGGGCGGGGTGTCCGTAAAAGAGATTGATCCCGGAACCATGGAATCAAAACTGGTGAAAGGACTGTATTTCGCCGGAGAGGTGCTTGATCTTGATGCTGTGACCGGGGGATACAATCTGCAGATTGCGTGGAGCACAGGATATTTGGCGGGGATGAATGTCGGTTGATATTACTTTGCAATGGAGGCGGATTTTTCGTATGGACTTGCCGTTTTTCTTCAAAAATGGCATACTATGTGTAGAGAAATACAAAAGATGACTGGGAGAAAATGATATATGGGCCAGCAAGATATGTCAGAGAAACTATTGGAAGATTACAACGATGTATTTGCGGACATCGTCAATGTTCTGCTGTTTGACGGAAAGGAACTTGTCAAGCCGGAAGACCTTGCGGATGCGCAGCCATATTCACGGTATAAGGCGGACGATGGAAAGCTGCATGAGCAGGAACGTGATGTGGCAAAATACTGGAGGAAGGGTAACATGACAATCGCCCTGTGCGGGATCGAGAACCAGACCCGCGTGGACAATGAGATGCCCTTCC
>DWYT01000073.1 GCA_019118545.1 Candidatus Mediterraneibacter merdavium
GAACTGCTGAATATCTGCGGGGATAATAACAGGGCGCTGAAAGAAGCCTGCCGCACACTCCGCGAGTATGCCGTCTTTACGGATAAAATGCGGAAGTATACAAAGACAATGGACATCCAAGCGGCGGCGGAGCGCACCATCGAAGAGTGTATTCAGGAAGATATCTTACGGGAGTTCCTTACAAAGCACAGAGCAGAGGTGAGGACGATGAGTATATTCGAATATGATCAGGAAAAGCATATGAGACAGGAGCGCGAACAGGCGTGGGAAGAAGGACTGGCTGAAGGAGAAGCTAGAGGGAAAGCTGCTGGGATTGCCGAGGGGAAAGCTGCTGGTTTTACAGAAGGTGAACGAAATAAGCTGAGCGAGCAGATACAGAAGAAGCTCCGAAAGGGAAAGACGGTTGAGCAGATTGCGGATGAATTGGAAGAATCTCCGGAAGTGATAGAGGAACTCCTTGAGAAAATAGAAAAATAAAAATCCGAAAGCATACGTTGAAATTGGCAGAGAGATTGTCTGAGAAAAAGCAGGACTGCTCTCTGTCAATTTCTGTTTTTCGCATGTTTCCGGATTTAAAAATTTTCTTGTTTTATGGAGCGGAGTCGGGGTTACAGCACTTCTATAAATCTTCTGAAGGCTTTCAACCCTTCTTCCGTGCACTTATACACTCCGGCATCCTCAAGCACTTGGCAGAATACTTTTCCGACTTCCTGCTCTAAGATGTGTTCTACATTATCTGTATTCACATCTGGATAGGAGGGGAGGAATTCGTCTACCCAGTCCGCGTGTTTTGCAATCTGCTCATTACTGCGGAGGTCTTTCCCCTCAAGGATATACTCTTTTAAGAGTTCCATCTCGCCTTTTAAGCGGGCGGGAAGGACTGCAAGGCCCATGACCTCGATCAGGCCGATGTTTTCTTTTTTGATGTGGTGGAGCTTCGCGTGTGGATGGTATACGCCCAGCGGATGCTCCTCTGTGGTGATGTTGTTGCGCAGTGTCAGATCCAGCTCATAGAGGCCGTCTTTTCTGCGCGCGATGGGAGTGATCGTGTTGTGCGGCTCTCCGTCCGTCTCCGCGAAGATGAACGCTTCTTCGTCTGTGTAAGTACGCCATTTCTTCAGGATATGGTCGGCAAGCTCGATGATGCGCTCTGTGTCCTCCCCGCGCAGGCGGATGACGGAGAGCGGCCATTTTACGATACCCGCGGATACATCTTCATAACCCTTTACTGTAAACTCTTCGATCACCGGAGCCTTTGCCATGGCGAAGGTATAGTTTCCGCCCTGAAAATGGTCGTGGCTTAAGATGGAGCCGCCTACGATCGGAAGATCCGCATTGGAACCGAGGAAGTAGTGGGGGAAGAGCTTGATAAAGTCAAACAGCTTGGCAAATGCGCTGCGGTCGATCTTCATCGGGATATGCTCGCCGTTAAACACGATACAGTGCTCATTGTAGTAAACGTAAGGAGAGTACTGGAATCCCCATTTGTTGTTCTGGATTGTGATGGGGATGATCCTGTGGTTTTCCCTTGCCGGATGGTTCACGCGCCCCGCGTAACCTTCATTTTCCATGCAGAGCTGGCATTTCGGATAAGAGGCGGATTTGGCCTGTCCTGCCGCTGCGATCGCCTTGGGATCTTTCTCCGGCTTGGATAGATTGATCGTGATGTCAAGTGTGCCGTACTCTGTATCAACCGTCCATTTTCTGTCCTTTTTGATGCGGTAGCGGCGGATATAGTCGCTGTCCTGACTTAACTTATAGTAGTAATCTGTGGCAGTCTCAGGAGAAACGTCGTATTTCTTCCAGAACTCTTCGTGGATCTGTGCCGGGCGGGGCATGAGGCAGTTCATGATCTTTGTGTCAAACAGATCGCGGTATGTGATGCTGTCCTCGATGATCCCGCGTTTTACAGCTTCGTCAAGCAGATCTTTTAATACGTCTTCAAGAACAATGTTATCGGTGTCGCAGGATACATCTTCGTAGTCGTCTTCCCGGAAAAGGTCAAGAAGAAGATTCGTTGTGTAGATTTTTTCGGATTGAGGGGTCAGTCCTGTATCGATCCCGTATTGTACCAGTTTTTTGATAGATTCATAAAGCATAATGGTTTTCCTCCCGGATATTGTTTCGCCGTGACCGCTGCATAGGCGGGCCACGGCGGTAGGTTTATGATAAATGCAGTGCTGCAGCGAAAGATTTACAATAAATGCGATGCAGCACAAGATCAGTCGAGACGGGATGCTCCGTCGCCGATATCTACGGTATAGAACTCGGCTTCATGTCCGACTTTTTCGTTGTATGTCTTGCCGATGCTCTCGATAAATGTATCTACAGCGTCATTCTTCACGATGCTGACTGTGCATCCGCCGAAGCCGCCGCCTGTGATACGGGAACCGATCACGCCGGGGATCGCCCACGCGAGGTCTACGAGGATGTCGATCTCCTCGCAAGATACTTCATAATCGTCACGCAGTGAGATATGCGACTGGTTCATGAGCTGTCCGAATTTTTCAATATCTCCGTCCTTTAATGCTGCCACCGCGTCGAGTGTGCGCTGGTTTTCGTATACCGCGTGTTTCGCGCGTTTCTGCTGAACCGGATCTGCGATGACATCTTTGTTTGCCTCGAACTCTTCCGGTGAGAGGTCGCCGAGAGTCTCGATATCAAGCTTTGTCTTCAGCGCGGCAAGGGCGTCTGTACACTCCTGACGTCTGTCATTGTAAGCAGAGTCCACAAGGCTGTGCTTTACCTTGCTGTTTGTAATGATGATCTTTGCGTCGTCAAGCTTGATCGGTGCATATTCGAATTTCAGAGTGTTTGTATCAAGGAAGATGGCGTTGTCCTTTTTGCCGTTTGCGCTTGCAAACTGATCCATGATACCGCAGTTGCAGCCGATAAACTTATTCTCACAGTACTGGCCGATGAGGGCGAGGTCTGTCATAGAGAAATCTTCGATGCCAAAGAGATCTGTCAGGATCACGCCTGTAAGTACCTCAAGAGCAGCGGAGGATGACAGTCCGGAACCGTTCGGGATATTTCCCCAGATGACCATGTCAAAACCCGTCTCCAGCTTGTGGCCTTTCTCTGCGAATGCCCACACGATGCCAAGCGGATAATTTGCCCAGTTGTATTCTTTTTTGTTGGTCAGGTCGTCGAGGGATGTCTCAACAATGCCAAATGAATCCAGATTCATGGAATAGAAGTTCATCTTCCGGTCGTCTCTTTTGCGGGCCACGCCGTATGTACCCATGGTCAGGGCGCATGGAAATACATGTCCTCCGTTATAGTCCGTGTGTTCGCCGATCAGGTTGACGCGGCCGGGCGCAAAATAAAAATGCGCACCTTCTGAATTTCCGAAAAGCTCTGCAAATTTGTCAAAAAGTTTCTGTTTCATTGTGCTGATCCTCCTAAGTTTGGAAATGAAAATTGATTTACGATGCAATCTATGTTCAGTATAGTCCGGAACTGGTTTTGCGTCTATAAAAAATGTGTGCAGAATTATGTAAAAATGTTGCAACAAACAGATGCAAAAGACTATAATAGATATTAGAGATTTTAAGCCGAGGAGCGCGCGGGAAGGAAGGTCTGAGAGAGGGTATGCCAAATTCATATAAACATTCATATAAAACAGGAGAAAATTTCCTCAATTCTTTGAGCGTATATAATGTGGGTTATCAAAAGTGTGAGCCAGAATACCAGTGGGGCCCCGGAGTGCGCGATCATTACTGCATCCACCATATTCTGTCGGGAAGCGGATATTATTCTACGGGGAAGTCCTCCTGCCGTCTGGGCGCGGGGGATACCTTTATCCTCTATCCCGGGGTGGAGCTGCAGTATCAGGCGGACAGCGAAGAGCCGTGGGAATACGCATGGGCCGGATTTATGGGTTCGGACGCCGCGTCGATCATCCGCAATACAGATTTTTCCAAAGACCGCCCGTATATCTTAAAAGGGAAAATACCGGAGGACAGGATACAGGACGGTCTTGAGCAGATTTATCTCGTGAAAGGAAACACATACGAGGCGTCTGTCGCCATGACAGGGGCGCTTTACAGCCTGCTCTCAGTGTTCATGCACTACGCGGAGCGAAGGGAGCCGGAAAAGGATATCCGGCAGACATATGTAGAAAAAGCGGAGAGCTATATCGGGACAAACTATTCCTATCCTGTCACCGTGGAGGATGTGGCGGCATATGTGGGGATCAGCCGCAGCCACCTTTTCCGGTCGTTTCAGGACCATATGGGAAAATCGCCCAAGGAATATCTGACGGAATACAGGATCAAACAGGCCTGCCGCCTGCTCAAAGAGACAGACCTTTCTATATCGGCCATTGCCTATTCCGTGGGATTTGAAAATAACCTTTACTTCTCCAAAGCATTTAAAAAACAAAAGGGTTTAAGTCCGTCGGAGTACCGTGTTATTCATCTGTGAATGTGGACAAGGGACTTTACATACTCTGTAAAGTGATGATCCGGTATGTGCATTATGGGATCAGAGTATGACAGGGGGACTGTTGGGGTGGAGAAGATAAGGACAGATGGCAGGTTGAAGATATGGATGCAGGCGCTGGCTCTGGCCGCTCTGCTTATGTTCTATCCGGTCTCCGCGCTGTGGACCTGTGGGGAACCGCAGGGGTCAAAGGAAGCTTCCGCCGGTAAAGAGTCGGGAAGGCCACAGGAGACGTCCGCCGGAGAAGAAGCAGTGCAGCCGGGGCAGAGTGTGCAGGAGGATGAAAAGCCGCGAATCGCACTTACTTTTGACGACGGGCCGGACGCAGAGTACACGCCTGTACTGCTGGACGGTTTGAAAGAGCGGAATGTGAGGGCCACATTTTTCGTGATCGGCGCAAACATTGAAAAAGAGGGTAACGCGTCCCTTATCAAAAGGATGCACGAGGAAGGGCATGCCATTGGCAACCATACGTATCATCATGTGGATCTCTCAAAAATGAATCCCGGGGATGCGCTCAAAGAGCTTGATATGGCGGACGGACTGATAGAAGAGATTACAGGGGAGGCGCCCGCTCTTGTGCGCCCTCCGTTCGGCGCTTTCCCACAGGGAGCGGAGGAAGAGGATAAACTGTATGTGAAATGGACAGTAGACTCCCAAGACTGGGTTACAAGAAATACAGAGGCGGCGGTAAGAAAAGTAGTGACGGATACAGAGGAAAATGATATCATTCTCATGCACGACTGTTATGGGACTTCTGTGGAAGCGGCCTTGCAGATTGTAGATATCCTTCTGGAGAGGGGATATGAATTTGTGACAGTGGAGGAACTTCTGATAGAATGAGATATTATGGCACCGTCCGCTGTGTCCGCCTCAGACACGCTCCCGCTTGGAGAAAAACGCAGCGGTACATAAGACCGCAAAGGACGCGGTCTAAGTTCCGGCGTTTTTCTACAGTCTTTGGCGGACACAGCGGATGGTGTATAATAAAGACCGGAAGACAGCGCAAGCCTGAGGTCTGCATGTCAAAGGAAGAAGACAGCACAAGCCGGAGAGTTTGAAAAATAGAGGAGAAAGAGGAAGATATGACGGTACATGAGTTTTCAAGGACGGAGCTTTTGATAGGGGAGGATAAGTTGAGGAAGCTTAGGGAGGCTTCGGTGATGGTGTTCGGCGTGGGCGGCGTTGGCTCCCACTGTATTGAGGCGCTGGCAAGGAGCGGCGTGGGTAAACTGACGCTGATTGATAATGACACAGTCTCAGTAACCAATATCAACCGGCAGTCTATCGCGTACCACAGCACAGCGGGGCGATATAAGACAGAGGTGATGCGGGAGAGGATAAAGGATATCTGCCCCGATATCGTAGTAGAAACATATGAGATGTTCGTCCTGCCGGAGAATATTGGGGAGCTTTTTGACAAGGCGGGGAGACTGGACTATATTATTGACGCCATTGATACGGTGAGCGCCAAGATCGCCCTTGCCAAGCTTGCACAGGAGAGGGATATCCCCATCATCAGCAGCATGGGGACAGGGAATAAGCTGCACGGGGAACTGTTTGAGATCGCGGATATATCAGAGACAAGTGTGTGTCCGCTCTGCCGTGTGATGAGAAAGGAGTTAAAGAACCGGGGGGTCACGCGCCTGAAAGTGCTTTATTCCAAGGAAAAACCCGTGGATACAGTAGGACGGTCTACCGGGGAGGATACAGGAGCAAGAAGGACTGTCCCGGGAAGCATTTCTTTTGTGCCCCCGGTGGCCGGACTGCTGATCGCCGGGGAGGTCGCAAGAGAGCTGGCCGGACTGTGACCGTTTGAAGAAGACGGGGACAGTATGTCGTCCTGCAATCCGGGATACGAGGCTACAGGGATATGGGGATACAGTGCAGACGCGTCAAAGGAGGAAGGAAAGAATGGATCTGTTTGATTATATGAGAGAAAAGGAGCAGGAGAAGGAATCGCCGCTGGCGTCGAGGATGCGCCCGGCTACACTGGACGAGGTCGTGGGGCAGCAGCATATTATCGGGAAGGACAAGCTCTTGTACCGTGCAATCAAGGCGGATAAGCTGAGCTCAGTCATTTTTTACGGGCCGCCGGGGACGGGGAAGACGACACTTGCCAAGGTCATCGCCAATACGACAAGCGCGGAGTTTAAGCAGATCAACGCGACCGTGGCGGGAAAGAAGGACATGGAGGAGGTTGTGCGGCAGGCAAAGGACATGCAGGGCATGTACGGGAAGAAAACCATCCTTTTCATCGATGAGATCCACAGGTTTAACAAAGGGCAGCAGGACTATCTCCTGCCTTTTGTGGAGGACGGCACCATTATACTGATCGGCGCGACCACGGAGAATCCGTATTTTGAAGTGAACGGCGCGCTCATTTCCCGCTCCAGCATCTTTGAGCTAAAGCCGCTGGAAAAGGAGGATATCAAGATCCTCTTGAAACGGGCGGTAAATGACACGGACAAGGGTATGGGAAGCTTCCATGCGCAGTTGGATGACGACGCGCTGGAATTTCTTGCCGATATGGCGGGCGGAGATGCCAGAAACGCGTTAAATGCCATTGAACTCGGCGTACTTACCACAGAAAGAGGGGAGGACGGGGTCATCCACATCACAGTGGACGTGGCGTCGGAGTGTATCCAGAAGCGGGTCGTTAATTATGACAAAAAAGGAGACAATCACTATGACATCATTTCCGCATTTATAAAGAGTATGCGCGGCTCTGATCCCGACGCGGCTGTGTATTATCTGGCGAAAATGCTCTACGCGGGGGAGGATGTGAAGTTCATTGCCCGCCGCATCATGATCTGCGCGTCCGAGGATGTGGGAAATGCGGATCCAATGGCGCTGACTGTGGCAGTGGCGGCGGCTCAGGCGGTGGAGCGCGTCGGTATGCCGGAATCACAGATCATCTTATCTCAGGCAGTGACTTACGTGGCCTGTGCCCCGAAGAGCAACGCGGCTGTAAACGCCATCTATGAGGCGGGCCGGGCGGTACAGCAGTACCAGACCACAGTGCCCTCTCATCTTCGCGACGCCCACTACAAAGGCTCTCAGAAGCTGGGACACGGTATCGGATACAAGTACGCCCATGATTATCCGGGACATTATGTGGAGCAGCAGTATCTTCCGGATGAAATAAAAGACGCCAGATTCTACGAACCCGGCGACCTTGGCTATGAAAAGAACATAAAGGAATATCTTAGGAAAATACGCGGTGAAAAATAAGCTTTGAAGCGGTTATACGTTCACTTATAGAAGATTGGCAAGGATCATCGCGTACATCTCCTGACTTTTCAGATTCCAGTGATTTACAATGGCTTCCGCCTCTTTCTTAGTAGGAACGGTCAGTTTCAGATCAATGAGGCTGGAGCCGTTCTCTACAATTTGGCACCGCACCTCATAGTCCCTGTTCGCGTTTAACCGGTAATCCGACTTTACGGCGGCTTCTTCTTTTAAATCGTACTGCTTTTCTCTCAGGAAATCGTTAATATCTTTGCGTATGACGGCGGAGATCTTGTTGCTGAAAAAATGGATCGTCTCCGCGCCGTTTTCAGTCAGGTGGTAAAGAGTGCGGTTATGGGTAGTCTCCGTGCGGATCAGGTCGGCCCGGGTAAGCTCTGACAGCGCTTCCTGAAGCTTAAAGTAAGAGGTATAGCCTTTGTCCAGCACGAACTCCGATATTTGTGATGTGGTCAGCGGAAAATCCACTCTTTTCAACATGTACAGTATGATCAGTTTGTATAATGTAAATGTCTCAGCCATGATACTCCTTTCCCTGCCATATTTCATTTTCTTTCAGATATTGATGCAGACGGTTCAGTACCGTCCGTTTGGCGCCTGTCCACAAAGGCGCGATGAGGATATCTTTCGGTCCGTCCCCAGTCAGCCTGTGGATGACGATATCAGGTCTTAATCTTAAGATACATTTCCCGAGCAGACGGACATATTCTTCCATATCCGGGGTGTGGAAATGCTCTTCCCGGTAAATGTCCGCGAGGTCTGTTCCTTCCAGTATGTGCAGAAGCTGCAGCTTGACGCCCTGTATGTCGCAGCGGTTCAGGTAATCGATTGTCTCAAGCATCATCTCCTCCGTCTCTTTTGGGAGAAAAAGGATCACATGGACAATGACTTTAATGCCTGCTTTCCGCAGATCTTTAACTGCGCGGTCAAATATTTCCAGTCCATAGCCTCTGCGGATGAAGCGGGCGCTCTGCGGATGGATGGTCTGGAGTCCGAGCTCCACCCATACAGGTTTGATGCCGTTCAGCCGCTTTAGAAGCTTAAGCACATCGTCTCCCAGACAATCCGGTCTGGTGGCGATGGAGAGAACCTTTACCTCCGGGTCCTGTATGGCTTCTGTGAAAATCTGTTCCAGATAGCCGGCCGGGGCATAGGTGTTCGTAAATGCCTGAAAATACGCAATGTAGGAGCGGACAGGACGTTTCGCAAGGAGCTGTGCCTTTCCGGCGGCAAGCTGCTCTGTGATGGAGAGGGCAGCGTTTCCGGCAAAATCACCGGAGCCGCCGGGACTACAGAAGATGCACCCGCCAGTTCCGATGTGTCCATCCCGGTTTGGGCAGGTCATACCGCCATTTAAGGTGATCTTGTATACCTTTTCCCCGAAGGTTTCCTTTAAATAAGAATCCAGCGAGCGGTAAGGCTTTTTCATCAGATCAGTTCCCTGATGGCGCGGCTGACGGTATCCGCCACGCGGGGATCGAATGCCTGCGGGAGGATGTTGTCCTCATTTAACTCTTCGTCCGGCACAAGACCTGCGATGGCTTTCGCCGCGGCGAGCTTCATATCCTCCGTGATCTGTGTTGCCCGCCCTTCAAGCGCTCCCTTAAAGATGCCCGGGAAGGCGACCACGTTGTTGACCTGATTGGGGAAATCAGAACGCCCTGTACCTACCACGCGGGCGCCCGCAGCTTTTGCCAGATCCGGCATGATCTCCGGCACCGGGTTCGCCATGGCGAAGAGGATGGCATCCTTATTCATAGAAGAAACCATTTCCTGTGAGACGATGCCCGGGGCAGAGACGCCGACGAAAATATCCGCGCCCTTTAACGCGTCGGCCAGTGTCCCCGTGCGGTTCTCAAGATTGGTTACTTCCGCCATCTCTTTCTGCATCCAGTTAAGTCCTTCGGAGTCTTTTGAAATGATGCCGTTGATATCACACATGGTAATGTGGGGGAATCCGTAGGTGAGGAGCAGCTTTGTGATGGCGACACCAGCGCTCCCGGCTCCGTTTACCACGATGCGGCAGTCCTCTTTTTTCTTCCCCGTCACCTTCAGGGCATTGATAATCCCTGCAAGGACGACGATGGCTGTCCCGTGCTGGTCGTCGTGGAATACGGGGATGGGGAGGAGTTCTTTTAAGCGCGTCTCGATCTCAAAACAGCGGGGCGCCGCAATGTCCTCAAGGTTGATGCCGCCGAAAGCCGGGGCGATATTGACGACCGTGCGGATGATCTCTTCTGTGTCCTGTGTGTCAAGGCAGATCGGAACAGCGTTCACGCCGCCGAACTCCTTGAAAAGGACTGCCTTTCCCTCCATGACGGGCATGGCGGCGAGAGCGCCGATATTTCCAAGGCCTAATACCGCGCTTCCGTCCGATACCACGGCCACGGTGTTTGCTTTCATTGTATATTTGTATGCGGCCTCGGGATCCTTTGCGATCACCTTGCAGGGTTCAGCCACCCCCGGCGTGTAAGCGATGGCGAGATCCTCACGGGAATTGACATGCGCTTTCGCTGTCGTTTCCAGCTTGCCGTTCCATTGTTCGTGCATCTGAAGTGCTTTTTCACTGTTTGACATATCGGTTACCTCACTGTTTGTTTTCATTAAACATTCACACGAGCCATTCGCAAAGCCGCACTTACGTGCTTATTGCGGCTGCCGCCGCTTCTTTGCTCATGAGCGGGCGCTCCCTGCGTCTGCCGCGATTCGCCCTGCCTCTTATGCAAGCATAATGCAGGCGCTCTCTTGCAGACGCGTGAATTTTTTACACAGTTCACACGCGCCATTCGCAAAGCCGCACTTACGTGCTTACTGCGGCTGCCGCCGCTTCTTTGCTCATGAGCGGGCGCTCCCTGCGTCTGCTGCGATTCGCTCTGCCTCCTATGCAAGCATAAGGCAGGCGCTCTTTTGCAGACGCGTGAATTTTTCACACAGTTCACACGCGCCATTCGCAAAGCCGCACTCACGTGCTTACTGCGGCTGCCGCCGCTTCTTTGCTCA
>DWYT01000074.1 GCA_019118545.1 Candidatus Mediterraneibacter merdavium
AGCGGGCGGCGTTGCGGCTTGTGAACGCCACAACGAGCGGAAGAAAGAAGCCTACAAAAGCAACCCAGATATAGATATGGAACGCTCTAAAAACAATTACCATCTCATAGTGTCGGACGGCGAATTGAGGGAGACACAAACCGCTGATTATTTTTCCAAACAGCGGAGAAGTGACTGCGCATTCGGGGAGATAGATGCACGATAAGGCCGATCATCCGGCGCTTTTACATCTCATATTGAAAAATCATGGGACTCAGAATGAGCCCCATGACCGGGATTAATTGTTGGCTGACTTTTGGGAATGGACCAGGTCTTCCAGATGGCAAAGCCCATGTGCAACGGTTACCGCATCCACCTTTTTTATAAGACCGGAAAGACGCTCTGTATTCCAGAACAAATCCCGGAATTCGGAAAGTTCACTTCCCACATCGTGGTTTGGAATACAGATATAGTTCCCATAGCGGTGTTTCCCCGCGATCACATGGAAATACGTGCCGCGTCCCGTGATCTCTGCTTCATAACAGGCACCGGAATAGTGGATGAGCCGGATTTCTCCCTGCCAGTGTTCTTTCCTTTTTCCTCTTGTAAGTGTGCATTGATACTCCATAGGTTCCTCCTCACATCAGGTTTTGGTTGTTAACAGCCGCCAGGATCACTTCTGCATCAATTGTTTTTTTCTCCATCTGTGACCCAAGGGCAAGCGCGTCACTCATCAGGTTATCGATCAGACGCGGGTTGCCCTGGGAATGGCTGTGGATCGCAGAAAGCGCCGCTTTATCCATAATGGATTCACTCCCGCCGGCGCAGGCGATCTTATGAAGGATATATCTTGCTACTTCCTCATCAGAGAGGCCACAGAAGTTATAATGGACCGTAACCCTCTGGCGCAGGGCTTCATGGACCGGCCTGTTTAATGTATTGTTCAGGTGCGCCTCGCCGCAGAGGATCAGGGTAAAGCAGTTCACGGAGTCGTACCCATAATTCATCAGCATCTTGATGTCGTTCAGGATGCCGGTGGAAAGATACTGGGCTTCATCCACTGCCAAAAGGAGGGGCTGGCGCTTCTCTTTATAGAGATACCAGATCTGCTCCTGTATGGATTTGAACATCCCCGGCTTGCCTCCTTTGTCACTGACGCCCAGCGCAGCACAGAACTGGCGGTAGAATTCCATGACACTGACGGTGGAGAGGCAGATGTATTCCATGTGGTACAGGTTGGGGTTCAGGCTCTTCGCGAAACAGCGCAGGCAGAAGGATTTCCCCATACCGGGGCGGGCGGTAAAGACCCCGATCCCCCTGGCGTCCTTCAGGTAATCCAGGCGCTGTGTCATCTCCGTCATGTCACGGGAGAGAAACCGGTCTTTTTCCTGTACCATCTGCTTGTCAAAGGGATTGAAGGAAAGCCCATAATACGCAAGGGACATTAGTCTCCACCTCCCATCCGTGAATAGTCAAGGGAGGGTGTGTTGTTCCGTTTTGTCCGGCAGTTCTCATTCCGGTCTGTCTGGCGGATCGGGTAGTGTTCCCCTTCATAAAGGATGTATGCGGAGGACATATCATCCGGCAGGAAACGGATCTCCACTTTGGAAGCGATGAACTGCATGGGCACATCATAAGAAATACGGTCAATAGAGACCGTGGAATCCCGGTTGACCCTGCGGACAACCCGGTTCATGAAGCATTCGTCCAGCCAGGACCGGGATTTTGGCATCCTTACCTGCATACAGGTGCGGCGGTACCTCTCCAGCGGGATCTCCCGGATCCCGGAGTGGAAGGAGGTATTATAGGCGCGGATATAGTCTGCAAGGAGGCGGTTAAATTCCAGCAGGGAATGGATGGAATCCAGGTCAAGGGTATAAAGCCAGGATTCTTTTAAGGTCCTCCACTGGCGTTCGATCTTCGCTTTGCTGGCGCCGTCTCGGATTTTCGTGTGCAGGAGCACTGTTCCGATAGAGCCGCAGATCAGGGAGAGCTGCTCATTAGAGTAGCTGCACCCGTTATCCACGTAAAGTTTCATTGGAATCCCGTAGGCCGCCACCGCCTGTTTGAATACTTTCTGGAAGTTGTAAGCATTATCATTGTAAAAGAGCCCACCGCCTACTAGGAGGCGGGAATGGTCGTCAATGATCATGATGCAGTAAACGCGCCTGCGTTTTCCGTCTTCCGTGATGTACGGCAGGTAGCATGTGTCCGCCTGCCACATTTTCCCGAATGCATCTTCCTCAAAAGCCTTCCGGTCTTTCATGTTGGGGTTCCGGGCGGATTTCAGGTCATGGTTCCGGATAAAACGCTGGACTGCGCAGACATTGACTGTGGCGGGGATAAAAGAATTCTCCACAAGCTGTTTGTGGATCTGGGTAGCGTTGAGCCGCGGGAATGCCTCCTTAAGGCGGTAGATCTCCTCGATGGCAGTGTCCGGCAGCACCCGGGTGGATCCTTTATCCGAACGCTCCTTTGGCATCAGCGCGTCAATCCCGCCTGTCTGGTAGAGGGACACCCATTTGCTGATGGTCTTTGGGTTGTACTGGAAGGTGGAGCCGTCCGGAAGTGTCAGGGGTTTTTCCGTGACCCGCCGGTAATAAGCATTCCTGGACGCGTCTGGATAAAGCCCATGGATCACAGGGGCAATGACAGAGAGCCGGAACTGCGCGATTTTTGCAGCGTCAGTGAGTTGTTGTTTTTGATTTTCCATGAAACAGGAACCTCCTTTTTGTTTTCCATCATTGTAGATGGGAATCAGAAGAGCCACCATCCCCATGGCGTGTGGTCAGTGAATAACAGGTGCCAGGACATGGGAGCACAGACCGGGAGACGCCGGGATTCAGGTCATGGCCGGGGGATTTCTGTGGGACTGCAGGAAGGAATAAGCGGTTTTATCCGCAAAGTCGCAGGAGAAAAGGGAATACTCCGGCAGGCGGACAATCCCCAGGAGGAAATCCAGCCCGGAAGTTTCGGAGTGTTCCAACATCCCAAGCCATTCCTGCTTATGCTGGGAAAAGAGCTGTTTCCATTTATAAAACTGATTCCTGGTAATGCGGAAGCGTTCACAGAGAGCCTCAACGGAAGAACGGCGGAGGAAAGATTCTGCCAGGACACGAAGGATGAAGAAAAGGCCATAGCCCGAATAAGGGATGAGCAGATCCGGGAGGACGGCATGGGTGTGCCCGCAGCTTTCGCAGACCAGCCGGAGGATTGTGATTTCCTGTATGATGGGCTTCCCATGGATAAAATCGATAATGCGGCGGCCATAGTAAGCATGGATATGGCAGTTGCCGGAGGAACCGCAGATAGGGCAGGCCTCCCTTTCGGGACAGAAGGAAGCCATATAGGACTCGAACAAAACTTTTGATGATTTTTTTATACGGATTAACTTGCAAAAAAGAGCGTTTTTCCTTATCATAATAGTGTTGAGGTGACTGCTATCAGCAGAGAAGCCAATCCCATTAGGACATAGCTCCTGCAAATGGCACTGCTTGCAGCACTCACGGGTGAGAGAAAGAACGCGCTGTGGTAGGGGTTGTTCTTTCTCTTTTTTTGTCTGTGGCTACTAAGACAACTATAACGGAACTCTCAGAAGCGCACAAGAAAAAAAAGCATGCCGTTTTTTCTGGCACGCTGTAAGAGATAAGTTTATGAAAATGCGATTATAATTCGCTGCTTTTGCGCAAGAGACGGGAACTTTATTTTGCGGGACGACAAAGTAGGGAGGAATTATGATATGATGTATCCGTTTATGACATTGAATGATGAAACAGAGATTGTTCATTCTGATATGCAGAATGATGGAAGAGTTAAAGTGTATATCGAAAGACCGGATGAAAAATATGGATTTAAACATGCTACATGCTGGCTCCCCGATTACACATGGGAAGATATTTACCATT
>DWYT01000075.1 GCA_019118545.1 Candidatus Mediterraneibacter merdavium
GTCGTTGTACCATCCGGTGTCGTTGTAATTGTACCGTCCGGTGTCTCGCTGTCTGTTGTCAATATGTCCTCTTCTCCCTGTATGCCGGAAGTCCCTCCTGACAGCTCCAATTCCTCTGCCTGTACTGCCCCGCCGCTTACAGTCCCAAGCGCCAGAAGCAGCGCCGCTCCAAGTGCCGCGGCTTTTCTCGTTGTTCTTTTCTTCATTACATACCCCTTTTTCTTTTGTCTGGCATCTTGTTGGTTGTTTTACAGAATGTTTTGCTCCCTCTCTACACATCCTTTCCTTATACTCTCCCACTGCTTTTCTTCCAGTGTTATTATTATCCATTATATTCTACCCCCCCCCCCTGTTTATTTGTCAATAATTTTGATAAAAATCGTCTATTTGAATGAAGAAAATGCGCAAATTAGTAACAGTCCAGCCATCGCCGCATAGGCTGCAAAAAAACAAGATACGCCGGGAAAGTGATTCTTTCCCGGCGTATCTTGTCGTTTTGATTATGATTTTTTATAATTCTACTTTCAGATTCTGTTTCTCGATCTTATGGCGGTTCGCGTATCCAGTCAGAATCATGGTCAGCGCACCGTCTCCGGTGATGTTGCATGCTGTGCCGAAGCTGTCCTGAAGGGCGAAGATCGTGAGCATCAACGCGGTTCCTGTCGAGTCAAAACCAAGGACGCCCGTGATAAGTCCCAGTGACGCCATGACCGTTCCTCCCGGTACTCCCGGTGCGCCGATGGCAAAGATACCGAGCAGCAGGCAGAACAGGATCATTGTCCCCACAGACGGAAGCTGTCCGTAGAGGATAAGGGATACTGTCATAACGAAGAATACCTCTGTAAGTACAGAACCGCACAGATGGATATTGGCGAACAGCGGAATACCGAAATCTACCATATCCTCGCGGAGAGGTTTGGACTTTTTCGCGCAGCGAAGCGCAACCGCAAGTGTCGCCGCAGAGGACATAGTTCCTACTGCTGTGATGTACGCCGGACCGTAATTTCTGATCACGTCGAAAGGATTGCTCTTTGAGTAGATCCCCGCCACTGCATAGAGCACTGCCATCCAGATAAAGTGTCCCGCCATTACAATAAGGACGATCTTGATAAATACTGGAAGCTGCTTGGTAATTGTCCCTTCATAGGAAAGAGCACAGAAGGTAAATCCGATAAAGATCGGCAGGACAGGGATCACGATCCTTGTCACAACCTCGAGCACGATCTTCTGAAACTCTTCTAAAATATTGGTGATCACCGCCGCTTTTGTCCATGTAGCCGCAAGACCGACCAGTACGGAGAACACAAGCGCACTCATGACACTCATGATCTGCGGGATCTCAAGCTGGAATACAACCTCCGGCAGCTCTTTTAGTCCCTCCACCTCGGAAACGATGGACAGGTGCGGGATCAGTCCGTAACCTGCTGCCATGGACATTAACGCCGCCAATATGGAAGACATATACGCGCAGAATATCGCCACCCCGAGCATACGGGATGCGTTTCTTCCAAGCCTTGTGATAGACGGAGCGATAAAGCCGATGATAATCAGCGGCACACAGAAATTAATAAACTCTCCCAGAACAAACTTCACTGTCACCACAACGTTCATCAGCGCCGTGCCGGAGAACTGCCCCACAACGATACCGATGACCACTCCGAGCAGGAGCTTGAACGGAAGGCTGGTAACTACTTTTTTCATAAAATAACCTCTCTTCCTCTCTGTTCGCAGGCTCTGTTTTTCCAGAACTTTCCACACAGAGATAACTAAATACGGATTTATTATAATCAATATATGCAAAACTGGCAAGAAGGTTTCTTTTTCCAGTCATATAATCTCATCTCTCAAAATACAATCCTCACCCGTCTTGCCTGTGATCGAGATATTTCATAAACCGTTCCAGCACCGGGGAGGGGGTTTTTCTCTCCCTCCACGCCAACCCGATATTGCGGTACGCCGGAATCTCCAGTTCTCTTGCCGCGATCCTGTAGGGCGTCCTCTTTAAGATCAGCTCGGGCAGGATGCTCACCCCAAGACCGCTCTCCGCCATAGCCATGATGGCATAGTCGTCCCACGCAGTAAAATGCACCTTCGGCCGAAGTCCGCTCCTCTCAAATATTTCCGACACTTCTGCCTTCGCACCTTTCTCAAGGAGCATAAATGGCTCTTCACAGAGCGCGCTTAAAGGAATCTTCTCCAGAGCCGCCAGCGAATGCGCCTCAGGAAGGACGACGAGCAACCTGTCCTGCTCAAGAAACATCGTCTCCAGCTCTGTCTGCACGGGAAGTCTTAAGAAACCGCAGTCCACCCTCCCCTCAGATATCCATGTCTCGATCTCCGTATAATCGCCAAGCAGAAGTTCATAGTCAATGTTCGGGTATTCCTTCTGAAACTCGCGGATGATATTTGGCAGCCAGTGGGTCGCCACACTGGAAAATGTACCGATACGGATGAGTCCAGATTTCAACCCGTTGATCTCATCCACCTCGGACTGCAGCTTCTCATACTCAGCGCACACCCGTTTCGCATACGGAAGCAGCCGCACCCCCTCACTGGTGAGCCGCACTCCGGAACGCCCCCTCTCAAGAAGCGTAACCCTCCACTCCCTCTCCAGATCTCCGATCATCCTGCTGACGCCCGACTGGGAATAGCTAAGCAGCTCTGCCGCCTTTGTAAAACTCCCGCACTCAACCGTTTTTACAAAGGCAAGATATTTCTGAATACTTATGTCCATCTTCTTCTCCTTTTGTGTCTTTTCTCATTCTGATGTTCTCTTCTGTTTCCATGCCATTTCCTGCAAGTTCTCTTTGATTCTCCCGGAAACTTTATTCATCCGATTTTATCATGTTATATATGATAAACATTCGCTTTTGTAATCTTTTGATTTATGATAAGTTAAAAGAGCGTCAAAAGCAAGCAAAAAGCTGATTTTTACACAGAAGAAATATCATGTTAAAAAAGGAGAAGTATCATGGGACTTTATAATAACAGGATCGTAGTAAAAGTAGGAACTTCTACACTGACAAACGACGCAGGCAAAAGCGACCTGCGCGCAACAGACCGCCTTGTCTGCACACTTGCGGACATCCACAACATGGGGTATGAGGTCATCCTTGTGTCCTCGGGAGCCATCGCCGTGGGAAGGAACAAATTAGGCATGCAGACCAAGCCGGACAGTATGCGCATGAAGCAGGCGGCAGCGGCCGTAGGCCAGTGCAGCCTGATGTATCTTTATGACAAGTTTTTCGGGGATTATGACAAGACCGTGGCACAGATCCTCTTAAACGCCGAGGACATCGAGGAAGAAGAAAAGAAAGAAAACCTGACCAACACTTTCAACGCCCTGTTGGAAATGGGAGTCATCCCCATCGTAAATGAAAACGACTCCGTAAGTTATAAAGAGATCGAATCCGAAGACCGTCTTTTCGGTGACAATGACATGCTCTCCTCTGTGGTGTCCGTACTCTGCCGCGCCAAACGTCTCGTCATCCTCTCGGATATCGACGGATTCTACGACAGCGATCCGAGACTTCATCCGAACGCAAAGCTGATCGAAGAGATCCACTGTATCGACGAGAGCGTGTACTCACTGGCAGGCGGCGCGGGAAGCCGCCGCGGCACAGGCGGTATGCGCACAAAGCTTCAGGCGGCCCAGCTCGCCACATCACAGGGAATCGATACCATCGTGACAAACGGAAAAAGACCCGAAGCACTGTATGATATCATCAAAGGCGGGAAAGCAGGCACACTTTTCAAGGGTAAAAACTAGACCTTCACTTTCATTTTATAAGACAAAAGTATCCAACCCTCTCAAACCTGAGAGACCCGGATACTTTCTTCCGAAACGACGACTCTTTCCGGCGGTCCGGCATCGTTACTTCTCCCTCCGATAGTCCTACATCGTCACAGCTCTCTCTGACAGTCCGGACAGTATGTACTGCTCCTCCCGCCGATCACCGTCCTGCAGAGGATCGCCCCGCAGACCGGGCAGGACTCTCCCTCGTGTCCGTACACCTGCAGAAACGGCGTGTTGCGGTAATCCTGTCCCTTTGTCTCCAGATATTCCTCCGGCGTGATCTCGTTTTTGCCGATAAAAAAGGACAGACATTCCGGAATGAGTTTCGCAAGCTGTTCCCACTCCCCATCGGTAAGACTGCAGGCGGGACGGGCGGGACGGATGTTCGCCCGAAACAGGATCTCATCAGAATAGATATTCCCAATCCCTGCGATGATACTCTGCTCCAGCAGACACTCCTTGATCGCTTTCTTCCGTTTCTCCAGACGGCTGCGCAGATATTCCGCATTAAATGAGGGATCAAAGGGTTCTTTGCCCAGCTTCCCGATGCCGCTGTATGTATCCTCCTCGTCCTCCTTGATCAGCCAGAAGCGGCCGAACCGGCGTGTGTCCGAAAACCGCAGCTCGCAACCGTTTTCCAGATGAAAGACAAGATGTGTGTGCTTCTCTTCCGGATGCCCGGCAGGCGTAAGTAGCAGACACCCCGTCATCCGCAGATGGAGAATGACCCGGTCGCCACTTTGGAATCGGATGAGAAGGAATTTGCCCCTTCTCTCCATACCGCCAACCGTCTGTCCTTTTAACCTGTCGCAAAATTCCTCCGCAGACGGATAGTCAATGATCTCCGGCCGTCTGATATCGATATTCTTAATTGAAAGTCCCTGTATCTGCGGCTCGATCACTCGCTTTATCGTTTCTACTTCCGGCAGTTCCGGCATAGCTGTCACCTTTGCGCTCCGCCCGCGATACTTCCTGTCACGGTCGGCTTTTCGCGCCCTTTCTTGCAGATTTTTTGATCTCTTCATGATAAAAATAATTCACGACCACAGGCGGTGCTTCAAACGGGCGCCTCATGCTGTCGTCATTAGTCACATAATCCAACCCGATTTCCTCTGTGAAGGCTTTGAGCCTTGCGTCCAGCATCTCCCAGTATCCACGTTTTCCTTTGTTGTAGATCTCCTGATACAGAGGGAGCAGTTGCGGGTGCTTTTCTTTTATATAAGCCAGAATGACCGCTTTATAGTTTCCCCGCAGGTTCAGATTCTCCAGCCAGATCAGATTGCAGTGATCCTTGGCCCTGCGGATGATCGCCTCCACATCCGTAATGCCCGGGAAGATAGGCGAGATAAAGCAGGTGGTGCGCACACCGGCTTTGTGAAATACTTCCATGGCGGCAAGCCTTCGTTCGATAGAGACCGCTCCGTCCATATCCTTCTTAAACGCTTCGTCCAGCGTATTGACGGACCAAGACACGCGGGCGTCCGGAAATGTTTTTATGATATCCAGATCCCGCAGGATCAGGTCGCTTTTCGTAGCGATGCTCAGCTTCGCCCCACTGCCTTTTAACTGCATAAGCAGTTCCCTAGTGCGTCCGTATGTCTCCTCCTGAGGCAGATACGGATCAGTGACTGAGCCGATAAACAGTTCTTTTCCCGCATATTTCGACGGATTTTTGATCTCCGGCCAGATCTTCACATCCAGAAATGTCCCCCACTCCTCCGTATGGCCGGTAAAGCGCTTCATAAAAGAGGCATAGCAGTACTTACAGCCGTGGGTACATCCCACATACGGGTTTACCGAGTACTCACAGACAGGCAGATTAGATTTTGACAGGATGCTCCGCACTTCGACCGGCTTAACGATCAACTCCGGCATTATGCCCTCCTTTCAGAAACGACTTTTGCGCCCCTTGAATCACAGTGTCCTCCGGTTTTACATGACGTAACAACAACGGAGACTTCGGATCGTGATACTTATAATTATCAAAGGCTTTCTGCGGATTCTTGTTGGCGTAACAATATTTACAACCGTTCAGACAGGTATCATAGGCCCCGATATCCCGACTTTCAATACAGTGGCACCCCTGCCGCATCCCCTTGTGTTTCAGCTTTTTAAACTCGATCCCGTTCGCCTCTCCCAGAATATCTAGGGTCATACATCCTGAAGCATGGATGCCGTAGCGGCTGTAATCTCCGTTTGTGCCGCAGGTCTGGAGATGGATGCCGTATTTCCTTGCGATCGATCCCATTCCACAGGCAAGCTCATCCATATCCTCCGTGGACAGGAGGATCAGCTCCGGCATGTTGCTCTCAAGCTTCTTATACATCTCCACAAAGCTGAAAATACATCTGTCTATGTAAGGTGCGAGCACACCCGCCATCCGCTCAAATGTGTGAAGGTGGCGTTCTATGGTATATTCTTTCGTCAGAAGCACCGGATCATAACGCCATGCGACCCGTTGTTTTCCCACTTGATCGGAAAGCCGGATCAAAGTTTCCATGCTCTCCTCAATAGATGGAACGCCCGGCTCGATGTCCTTGCCGTAGGCTGTGATCGTATAATGAAAATACGTGTTGAAACAATCCGTAATCTCATGCAAACGCGGCAGGATGGGCTGATAGTTTTTCGAGCAGAACACCACACAGTCTACCTTATCCGGCGTCAGCTCATAGCGGCTGATCTTGTTCGGAAACAGCGGGTTGCGGGTCAGCACATAGCCTTCTGAAAAACGATTAAGCAGCCACTCTGTGTAATACTGGACGGTATCTGTCCGTCCGCCTGTATTGAGGATCATTCCTGCACCTCCTGTATCTTTTCAAACTTTTCCTTCATGTGCTGTGAAAAAAGTGTCGTAAGCCGTACCAGTTCCGCGATATCCTCTCCCGGCATCTCCGCCATGGCGTCGATCTCCGCGTTGGCGGCAGGCGGGATGATCTCTCTTACATACGCTTCACCTTCGCTCGTAAAACAAATGATCTTATTGCGCCGGTCTGTCTTTGATTCCGTCAGGGAAATATATCCCTTGTTCATGAATTTTTTAATGATCGCACTGATGGTCTGCTTTGTCGCGGAAAGCCGCTCGCAGATATCTGTCTGCAGACAGCCGTCTGTTGAAAACCAGATGATATCTAGCACAAACAACTCCTTCGCCGTCAAGCCGTGCTTCCTCGCGTACAGTTCATACGCCGCATACTGCACATCCCGCAGCCTGCCGTATTGATTTACATATGCTCTTACTTCCTCTCGATCCATGTTACCCCTCTTTCCCGAAATTTAGACTGTCTAATATTAGACTTTATTCTAGTTTAAGTTTTCTCCATTGTCAAGTGATTCCTGTTTCATTACGTATCACCCGATTTAAACGGTTTCTCATTCTGCTTAAAATCTCATTAGTTATTGTATTTGCTTTTTCCGCAAGCTCACCTGCGACAATCTCATTCTTGCCGCTTTGTTCGATAAAGACAGCTTCATCTCCAGAAGCAATCTCCACAATATCCGACACGTCTATCATTAATTGATTCATGTAAATACGTCCGATGACAGGAACGTAAGCGCCAAATATTCCTGCGGATTTCCTAATCCGCAAGTTTTACCTATAATTGTAACCGATAGATATTTAGACTATTTCACTACAATTATGGAGGATAGGTTATGGCAGGTACTCGCAAAGCCCGTGT
>DWYT01000076.1 GCA_019118545.1 Candidatus Mediterraneibacter merdavium
CAATTCGGTTACATGATTTCTAATCTCCACAAAACTTTCTGCTGCCACATTTCTCGGTCTTGGCAGATCGTTGTATATCTCCTTCTTTATCTTTGTCGGTTTGTTGGTCAGTACAAGGATACGCTCACTTAAGTAGACGGCCTCCTCGATATTATGTGTGATAAATATGACCGTTGTCTCCGTTTTCTGCCAGAGTTTGATCAGTTCATCCTCCAGCTTAAATCTCAAAGAAATATCCAACTGCCCGTACGGTTCATCCATGATGAGGAGTTCCGGCCGCACGGCAAAGGCCCGGGCAATAACCACGCGCTGGAGCATACTCGCCGACAGCTGATCCGGGTAGTAGTTCCTGTACTCGCCCAGACCCACCATCTCTATGACTTCTTCTACTCTTTCACGGATCACTTCTTCAGGCATTTTCTTGATCTTAAGCCCATATTTGATATTATCTTCTACTTTCAGCCACGGGAATGTGGAATATTCCTGAAAAATGTATGCGATATTATGCTTTTTTAAATCCACCGGTTCCCCGTTGATATGAATCTCTCCTGCTGTGATATCATACAGCTTTGTCAGGCTGTTCAGAAAAGTTGTTTTCCCACATCCTGTCGGTCCTACGATACAGAGAAATTCTCCTTCCTTTACGTCAAAAGAGATATCATCGAGTACGAGCAGATCTCCGAATTTCTTTGTCAGATTCGTAACCTTTACTTTTACATTATCTTTGCTCACAGTTCCCGCCTCCTACAATGTGTCATCTGTATTATCCAGTATCCTCTGTCGCAGTTCCAGAAATGCGGGATCTACATAGTTCCTCGGTCGGGGAAGATCCACGATGTATTCCTCCTTGATCCTCGTCGGACAGTTTGTCAAAAGGATGATCCTATCTGCAAGATATACCGCTTCCTCGATATTGTTTGTCACAAAAACAACAGTACGCTTTTCTTTCTCCCAGATTTTTTCCAGTTCCTCTTCCATCATATATCTTGTCTGCGCGTCCAGATGGCCAAAAGGCTCATCCAGCAGCATGACTTTCGGATCGTTACAGTAGGCTCTGGCAATCCCTACTCTCTGGCGCATTCCTCCCGATAACTTATTGGGATATGCTTTCTCAAAACCTTGCAGTCCAACCAGATCAATAAAATACTTTGCGCGCTCACGTCTTGTTTTCTTGTCTATACCCTGAGATTTCGGTCCGAACTCTACGTTTCCCATGACCGTACAGAACGGGAACAGCGCCGTTGTCTGATAGACCACGCCCCTGTCCGGTCCCGGCTCTTCTACTTTCTTTCCATCTACAAGCACCTCCCCCTCTGTGGGAAGTTCTAGCCCGGCAATGAGGTTTATCAATGTTGTCTTGCCGCTCTGTCCCGGACCGAACAGTACGACAAATTCATTTTCCTTTACTTCCAGATCAAACGGAGCGACGACCTCTTTGACTTTTCCCGCTGACTCAAAGTTCTTTGTCACGTTTTTCATCTGGATGATCGTTTCATTTACCCGTCCATTCTGTTCCATGAACAAAGCCCCCTTTCTATCACTCTCATGATCGTGGCGAGAAGCAGTCCTACAACTCCGATGACCACCATTCCCACAAGCACCAGCGGTATATTCGTCGTGTCGCTTCCTCTTAAAATGATCCACCCGCATCCCTCCTGCGCGCCTACCATCTCTGCCGCGAGCACAGCCATCCATGCTGTCGAGAGCGCCACCTGTAGTCCAGCGAATATCTGCGGCAGACTGGACGGAAGGATCACTCTTAAAAAGATATCTCTGTTGCTCGTTCCAAGCATCTTGGCGCATCCAATGAGCTGTGGGTCGACTCTTTGCGCTCCCGTATAGGCATTAAGAGTCACATTGGTAAAAGATCCAATAAAAATGATCGCATATTTCGGGAGTTCTCCCACGCCAAACCAAAGAATGACCAACGGGATCCACGCGATCGGCGGAATCGGTCTAATCAGTTCAAAGAGCGGTTTGATGATCGCTTCCGCATATCTGGAAGTTCCCATGGATATTCCCACTACGATCCCAAGCATCGACGCCACTGTATATCCGACGATCACGCGCCTCAGACTAAAGTATAAATGTCCGTATATTGTATATTTCCCTATAGGTTCAAAAATAGAACTAAACAGAAGCTTCAACACTTCAATGGGACCCGGAGTCGACTCTCCGGCAGTGGTAAAAGTCGTTATAAAAGCCCATATGAGAAAAAAAGTAGCAATCGCCAGTATCGCATAAACTGTCTTTTCCGCTTTTTCACTAAGTTTTTTCATGACTTTTTCCCTCCTTTTACAAATTTCTTTTCTAAACGGTCAAGCACAACCGCAAATAGCGTGCCGATAAATCCAATAGTTAGCATTCCTACGATGATCAAGTCTGCCCTTGCAAGCGAACGGTTCAACTGGATCATGTATCCGAGTCCCTGATTTGCCGCTAGCATCTCTGCCGCGCAAAGTGTCGTCCACGCCGCTTGGAGCGAGATCCTGAGTCCTGTGAATATCAGCGGCATTGCTGTCGGGATTGCGACTGTGAACAGCATTTTTGTCCTCGACGCTCCGAATGTCTGCGCCACCCATAAATGTACCGGCCTTGTCTGCTTGATCCCTGCGTAAGAATTGATAACACATGGGATGAACGCTGATACAAAGATAATCGCGGCCTTTGCCCCCAGACCGATGCCAAACCAGAGTATCATTAGTGGGATCCACGCGATGGTCGGTACCGGACGCACTAAATCAAACAGTGGAGTCACAAACAGATCCACTCTTCTAAACCATGCCATACATATTCCCAGAGGAATACCGATTACTGCCCCAAGTACATATCCGCTCAGTGCAACCTTCAGACTGGCTGCAATATGCTGGAACAGTGTTCCCCCATCTGGCGTGGTATTCGCCAATTTATAGATGAACGCTTTTACTACTTGAACAGGGCTTGGCAGCGCGTAATCCGGCATGAGGTGCATCACTGCCGTCGCTATATACCAGACTCCGAAAAATACGCAGAGGGAGCAGATCGAGATCAATAGTAATTTCCGATTTGTTTTTGTCTTCTGTTTTCCTAATTCTGTCACGTCTTCATCCTCCTACCCTAACATTTCCGTTCTTTTAAAGAAGGACTGCCACAACAAACAGCAGTCCTCTTTAATGTCATATCTTTTACTTCTGATGTTTATCAGAATCCCAGCGCTTCCTTCACGATCGTATCATCAATGTGTTTCTCTATTTCAGGAAATCTTTCCTCTTCAAGTAATCCTTCTGTCACCCAGAATTCTGCTGTAATTTTTACTGACTCTCCAAGAGTAATTCCTTTCGCCTCTTCTGATGTCACAAATGGTCTTGTTTCTACCTCTGTCTTACACGCCTCCAGCGATGACTCCGATCCATTCTCTGTATACCAGTCAAGAAGCATCTGTGCGGTAGCATCCGTGTCTGCCTGAAGCGCATCATTCGCCTCAAAAAATGCCTTAGTATAATTTATCAATATATCTCTTTTTTCTGTCATTGCCTTGTTGCTCACAACAATAGAGTCAAACTGTGGTACATCCAGATTGGAAAGACTTGATGTGATGATCATACCTTCAGCCTCTGCCTCATAGGAGGTTGGCGGATTTAACGCCGCAACATCACAGTTCCCCGTCATCAGTGCCTGATATGCTGCCGGCCAATCCATATGCACGATTTCCACATCATCCTGCGTCATTCCCAGTTTCTCCAGCCACTTTATAACATTAAGATGCGAAATTGTTCCTGTGCTTGTGGCAATCACCGCGCCTTTTAATGACGCCTCATCTCCATATACATCTGGGTAAGACGGATTGCTTCCCTTTACCTTCGCAATATCATTGTCCGGCTGTGTCAATGTATAAAGACCACCTTCGGAATGTGCGACATCTCCGATACAGTATGCTCCATAGATTGCCAGAGAATTAACTGCCGCCGCACTCAGCGTACCGACTTCCCACTGGTCTGCTGCCAACGCCTCGTTCATGGCTCCACCACTGGCAAAATAAACTGTCTCAATCTTAAATCCATGCTTTTCATCTAACCCGTTCTCGATCATGTACTCCACAGGGAGACTGTTCAAAAACGGCATGACCGCTACTTTGAGTATTGGGAGATCTTCTCCTCCGCTCTCGCTGCTTTGTGTCCCGCTGTCAGATTCTTCTGCTACTTTTGGAGCACATCCTACGATCAGCCCGACACACATCGCGGCAGCCAGCAGGGCTGCTAAAATCCTCTTTTTCATGTAATCTTTCCTCCTTTTCTCAATGAGCTTATATCTCGTTTTCTGCCGTACCGGCTTTCTAGTGGAATCATAGCATAGGGCTTTTGACAAGTATATTCAATTCCTTGTCATTTTTTGCTGTTTTTTGACTTGTCATTTTTTTCCTTTTAATTTTTTAATATTATTTATAATTTTCTGACATTTCCGCCTTAGGCTCATGAAATCAGAACCCTGTCCGAACAATCAGAACCACCGGCTTAGCCGGTGGTTTGTTCTCGCCCTATAAGGGCTGATTACCGGCACTGGAGTCTAAAGACTCATCGAATTGGTTCGCCAGCCGCAACGTCATCTACCTACTGAGTCCTTACGGACTCTTTTTTATCTGTTACTTTTTACCGGCTCACCCGTAAACGGGTCAATATACTCCTTTAGTGTCATTTGGTCGTATTCCAAATCTTCTTTTAATTGATTTTGGATATACTCTTGTATTTTTTTCGCATTCTTGCCTACTGTATCCACATAGTACCCTCTACACCAGAAATGCCTGTTTCCAAATTTATACTTCAAATTGGCATGTCTTTCAAAAATCATAAGCGTACTTTTTCCTTTTAAGTACCCTACGAAACTTGAAACACTTATGCTTGGTGGAATTTCCACTAACATATGCACATGATCTGAACACATTTCTGCTTCTACAATTTTTACTCCTTTTCTTTTACACAGCATACTGAGAATCTTTGCAATATCTGCTCTCAATTTCCCGTATATCACTTTTCTTCTGAATTTCGGTGCAAAAACCAGATGATACTTACAATTCCACTTTGTATGTGATAGACTATTAACGTCCATATGGACACCTCCTCTGTACTTTAATGTGGCTGGCAAACCAACATTATTGTATCACTGGAGGTTTTTTACTGTAAGCTAAAGCAATGCTAACTCACCTGCATAGCAGGTGGTTTATTTGTTTTCAAAGTTCCGTTTTTCGGAACACGAAAAACTCCACAATGAAAACAGGGCCCTGCCCTACAACCAAAAAGTCCGGATGCACTATAGCATCCGGACCTGTGTGTTGCCGTCATATGTTCCTATCGCATTATCATCATGACCCGGCGCGCGGGTCCTATACATTGCGTATTCAGATAAAACAGATATTGGACGTAGAGTCTATATAGCAAATATTTTTACTTTTACTACTCTTATTGACCGTTTCACAAGTTGCGTATGCGTATGCACACCAAGGTTATAAAGTAACCAACTTATAAAATTTGAGCTTCTAACTCAATCAATAATGCAGCCCTCTGCTGCGTAAAATATTTGCATGGAGAACGTTCCAAATACCTGCTTTCCATACATAGGGTATGATAACACAGAACTTCTTACAATTCAAGGAAAAATTTATCTGCGGGGAAATGTGCGGGGAAATGTGATATCCACCTTGAACAGATCCCCGTCCAGATAGAGTTCAAACTCACCGCCCTGCATGATGGTCAGGCTCTTGGCGATGGACAGGCCGAGTCCGCTGCCCTCCGTGCTTCTGGCGATATCCCCCCGGATAAAGCGCTCTGTCAGCTCATCCGCCGAGAAATTCAACTGCTGCTCAGACACATTTTTCAGGGAAAATCTTACCTTATCCTCTGTCAGCGCCAGATCCGCGTAAACCCTTGTTCCGGGCATCGCATATTTCGCCGCGTTTCCAAATACATTTTCCAGCACACGCCACATCCTGCGCCCGTCTACACGGATGACCGCAGCCTCCTCCGGCATATTGAGCACCACAGAGAGATTCCTCGCCGCGAATTTCTCCGCCAGCTCGCCTTCTGTCTGCTGCACCAGTTCTCTTAAGTCCACATCCATATACTCAAGAGAAATGTTCCCGCTGCTGACCTTTGATGCCTCTACCACATCCTCTGTCAATGTTTTTAACCTCTGCGCCTTCGCCTCAAGTATATCCAGATATCCCTGTATCTTCTCATCCGCAATGTTCGACCGTTTCAAAATGTCCACATAGTTAATAATCGATGTCAGCGGCGTCTTAATATCATGGGAAACATTGGTAATAAGGTCTGTCTTAAGGCGCTCGTTCCTCATGGCCTCGTCCACCGCTTTATTTAAGCCGCTTCCGATCCCGTTGACTTTCTCCGCCAGTTCCCTGTCTCCTCCCCGCAGTCCGTCAAGGCCGATGCGGTACTCCAGATTCCCGGAAGCGATCTCCTCGATCCCCTTCTTGATCTTTGTCTTTGCCATGGCCCGGCTCAGCACAAACCACACGGCCACAGCATCCACGAGTAATGTGGCGAAAGAAAATGGGACTGACCGTACTAAGACTGCCATCCAGTGTATGAAAAGAAATCCCGCGCACAGGAAAATAGCTCTTGTCGTTGAGGAACGCGCTTTTATCACCTTTCCGCTAAAAGCAAGAACCGCATAAAGCAGACTGCCTTTCCACATGGTCTTTGCCTTGATCCTGCGGAAGAGACTGACATACCCCGCAAAGAAACAGAGGAAAGTAAATACAGCGTATAAATATACTTTTACCACGTCGGAAAGACCAAGCGCGGCCGTAAACAATGCGGAATAGAACTGCGGTATCCCCGTATAATAGCTCATGGAACTGCCCAAGTAATAGTCCGCGTCACCCGCCGGTGCTCCTGTATGCCACCCTTCCGTGACGTAGCCGCCGCCCACTGCGATCAAGGTCACAGCAAGCCACACCGCGATCACGGTCAGCGCTGCTATTTCTGTTTTCCAACGGTCAAACGCGGTCAGATGTATCTCCTCATCCTCCGGATATTTCCCCGCGGTGACTGCCAGCCACACGGCAGCCAGCAGAAAAACTGCCAACCCTATGACCAGAGCGGTCATAGAAGTCCCTAAAAGAGGAAGGTTTTTCTCGTAGTTTGTCTTTCCCTCATACAACGCGTCTTTGACGGGATAGGTAGTGTCTATTGCCACCGCGAATATATTCTCGGATTTCCTGTTCGCATCCTGATTCTTTACCATCTGCCACTCACCCGTGGGCGAGAGGTTCATATTGCTCTCAAAATCCTTAAGCTGCGGATATACGAAAACATACTTTACCTTGTCAGAGGACTTCATTTTTTCAAGGTTCGCTTCCGCTTCGTTATAGTTTTCATATTCACTTTTATTAGTTTCCACCTTCTTCGCTGCCGTGTTGACGTAAAGATAGGTCAGATTCGTGTTCCCCTCCTCGAGATATTCCCATCCCGCCCGGTATCTTTCATAATCTCCATATATCGTCGCCAACGCCATCTCAAGCTCGTCATAGACATAAGACAGTCTGCCGTTAAGCCGGGGTGAATCATTGATGATCTGAAGAATATTCTCCGCCCCCTGCGGCGCGTATTTCTCCCGCAGGCTCTCCCCGAAGTTCCAGCAGTCTGTATAGACTGTCGCTCCGTCGGCGTCACAGATCGTCATATCGCCTGCCACCTGCGGCGAGGTAAATGTCCCTTTCCCCAGTTCGCTCAGATAGGACTCCTGATTCTGGCTGCTGTTATTTAGCTCAAACGTCATAAACAGCTCCCCACTGTCAAAGAGGGCGAGGAAATCTTCTAAATAATAGTAATAATACTCTCCTCCGGGTTTCTGGCATACGATGACGTCATTGTCACTGTACAGGCCGCTCTCCCCCGCATAAAAATCTTTCCCCCAGTCTACCAGCTCGTCCAACGTATATTCAATTCCATAAGTCCTGCCATTATTATCACTGAGTTCACGGGCATTTTCCCCTATGTCAACCACTTTATCCGGATTATACGCTCCGTCCATCTCAAAAAACTGCTTGAGACGGAACTGATCGAACATATCATTAACAGCGCTCTCTACTGACATATTAAAATCCGACGATTCCTCATAAGGTTCGTTTACAATCCGCATGATATCCGACGGATTGACCGTCCCCGCAAGAGTCGTCACCACGGCGAGGGATGTAAGGAACGCGGCTCCGCTTAGTACTCCTGCAATGAGAACCGCCGCTTTAGTCACAGTTTTTCTATACCATTTGCCCATAATGCTCCCTTCTTACTTCCTTTTGATTCCTTCTATCTCTTGTCAATCTTATATCCGACTCCCCATACAACCTTGAGGTAGCGGGGTTCCTTTGGATTAATCTCGATCTTTTCCCTGATGTGCCTGATGTGCACTGCCACTGTATTGTCCGCTCCGATCGCTTCTTCATTCCAGATGGACTCATATATCTGGTTAATAGAAAATACCCTTCCCTGATTCTTCATGAGCAGAAGAAGAATATTATACTCGATGGGCGTCAGCTTTACGCCCTCCCCGTCTACGGTCACTTCCTTCAGATCGTCATTAATCTTAAGTCCGCCCACTTCATAAACATGGTATGCCTCTTCCTTGGCTGTTCCGCCCAGCTCTGTATAACGGCGGAGCTGGGACTTCACCCTCGCCACCAGCTCCAGCGGACTGAACGGTTTTGTCACATAATCGTCAGCTCCCACGTTGAGTCCCAGTATCTTGTCCGCGTCCTCGGACTTCGCGGAAAGAATAATGATCGGGATACTGTTTTTCTCCCGGATCTTTAGAGTTGCGCGTATACCGTCCAGACGGGGCATCATCACATCTAAGATCAGAAGGTGTACCTTCTCCCTTTCAAGAACTTCCAGCGCCTCCATGCCGTCATAAGCCTTGAGGATGTTGTAACCCTCCTGCGTCAGATATATATCGATTGCCTCCACGATCTCTTTGTCATCATCACATACAAGTATGTTGTACATATTCATCGTCACCTCCCACATTTTCACTCTACAGTATATATGATACAAGGGAATTTTTAAAAGGAATGAGGGAAAATCTTATGAAATTTTTAAATATTAAATGAAACCGCTGAAAATAGCGGTGTGATACAAAACAAAAACAGCGTATTTACAGGCTTTTCTGTATGGTGTACGCTCCTGCTGACAGTCCTGATTTTTTCTACTAGTACCACGCTAGTGTCATTTTAGCGTTTTTTACTAGTATCATTTTACTAGTGTCACTGGAAAATCCGGCACCTCTCCAATCTGATAGGTTAAAGGTCGTGTTTCGCTACCTCTGCCCCGTCTCTTCGCTCTGTAGGCCCGTCTGATCGCCTTTCCTGCCGTTGTATCTGTATACCCTTCATGGTTCTTCATTGTCAATATCCCAACTCCTTCTCCGCCCATCTGATGGCTTCTCTTTCAACCTCGCTCGTCCATGTCTCATTAAAACGCCGTGCTCCTACATGGTGGACGGATGCTGCAGAAAGATATTCCTCAAAGTACGCCCTGAACTTTCTGCACCTGTGAGGCTGTTTCAGGATCCGCATTGCCTTACTCTCAATCTGGCGCGCCCTTTCCCGATTCACACCGAGAGCCTGCCCCGTCTTCTCCAGTGTCAGTCCGTCCCTATATCTGAGCCGGAGAGCAGCGGGCAGGTTTCCCGGCAGAGCATCCACAACAAGCCAGACCTCCCGCTCCATGCGTTCCTTATCAATCTTTCTGATCGTGTCCTCCTCCATGTCCTCACCAGATGGAACTGTATCGCCTATGCTGATATCTCCGTCCATACCCTGTACAGGCTCGTCAAGGCTTCGTATCTGCCCCATCTGAGCCGCTTTCCTAATCTGGTCTATCTTCTCCCGGCTGACATACAGGAATCCGCACAGTTCCCGCTCGGAGGGATCACAGCCATATTCCTGCCGATACTGCCTCATAACCTTCTGGTACTGCCGGACTTCATCACCTGCGTTAAATGACAGGCGCACCGCCCGGTTATTGTCCGCACATATCCTCATCCGGCGCTTGATCCAGAAGGCCGCGTAACTGATGAAAGACATCCCGCGGTCAGGATCATAATGCTGTACCGCTTCACACAGTCCTACGTAACCCTCCTGCTCCAGATCTTCCATCTCTGCCCCTGCCGAATACCTCCGAGCCATCATGCCTATGAATCCCTTGTTCTGTTGCCAGAGCCGGAGCATATTCTCGGCTTCATCCTCGCCCGCCCTGATCCGGGCAACCAACTGTTCATTGTCCATCATATACGCCACCTTCCAAAAACACCCCAGACGCAAGGAGAAAACGCCCGGGGTGCCTTTATCGAAATATAGATATTGTCTTATGATGCCGCCTTGTTCTCTTGGTAATAGATCGCCTTTTTCTTATTGTCTAGGACAAGGGCATCATACACGATACGCCCCTCCACCAGAGAACCGCTGATTCCCGGTGGATCCTGATGTGTCTTGTAGTCTGCCAGCTTCGTCGGCGCCACCGTAGCGCACGGGTGAGCCACCATAAAACCGAAATTCGTCGGAACACGCTTAGATGAAACCTTCACAACGTTCATTCCGTCCAGATTGGAGATTACACCTTTAAGGCGCATATCCTCGCCAATATTGGCGTTCAGGATGATCTCTTTACTCTGCTTCATGAGCTGATACACGCCCGGCACCACCAGAAGCACACGTCCCGCCTCGTTTACCTCGGCATCATCAAGCGCGGTTGTTGCCTTGACGATCTCAGAATAGATGTTGTCTGCGGTAAGCGTTACCGCGGCGGGTTTCGTTCCTGCTCCTGTGCACATTTCCCCGAATACATAGGAATCAACCTCCGGCACTACGACTTCCCGCAGCTGTCTGGCAAGCGCAGAAGCCGCCTCCAGTGCCCCACCAGTCTCATTGCTGTCCAGCTTGTCAATAACGAATGTGAATGACCTGTCTTTCAGGATCATCTTTGTCTGTGTGCTCGCCTCAAGGTTTCCGATCGTTCCATACCGTGACCCTGTTGCACCGGATCCAGTACCGGCTCTGTCATAGTCGGACATTGCTGCGGTGCCGATCTTATACACTTTTACAGTGCGCGCTCCCGTCCATCCAAAATCATTGTTGGTCAGGAGTGACTTTTTACTCTCTGCCGAGAATAGCTCGTCTACATACGGCAGGTATTTGGTTACTAATTCAATAGCCATGTTTTACGCTCCTATCTTCTCCTAAGTCCCATAGCCGCCCGAATTGCACTGTCAGAGCCGACACCGCCATCTCCACTATTCGTGGGGCCGACTGCGTTATAAATCGGCTCTTTCATTTTCTGTGCGAATGGGGCAATAATTTTCAAACACTTGTCTACAGTTGCTTTATCCATCCCTTTGAACTCATCCGCAAGGCTTTTGTCGAACCCGGCATTTTCCAATGCTTCACGGACATACAGCGCATTCTCCCGCGCCTGTAGGTCAAGTTCGCGCTGATCCGGTTCACTGGATGTTTTCGCCCTTGCAAGACGCTCCTGCACAATCTGGTTGACTTCATCCTGAGTGAAGGTTCTTTCCCCGGCCTGCTGAGTTTCCTGCTGTGCCCCCTGTTTGGTATCGTTGTTCATTGTGTTATTTTCCATGTTATCATGTCCTTTCTCCGTTTTACGCCCGTCGGCTGTTTTGTGGTATGATCCTGCCTATCCCGAAACAGTTCACACCCGGAGGAATAAAACAAATAGAAAAAGCGCAGGAACAACTTTTAGACATTTCTGTCTGTAAGTCATTCCCACGCCCTATAGGCTTACACCGGGAGAGAGGAACCCGGTGCGGTACTCTGCTCTATTTGCTCTAAATTAATTATATCAAAAAATTATCAATCCTTCAACAGTTTTCCTTTTTAGGGTGTCGCAAATGTCGCAATACTTATCCTGTCTTTTTAGGGTCTCGGAAATCTCGGGATATATGTGCGATTCCTTTTTAGGGTGTCTCGAATGTCTTGATATGTGAGTGCTTCCCTTTTAGGGGTTCACAAATGTTACCATGCGCCTTTCACATCTTTTTTAGGGACGGAAGAAACGGCAGATATGCCAGATCACCATTTCACTCCGTATCTTCTGGCAAGGTCTTTCAGCACTTTCTCACGGATTCGCTCGTGGTTCGCTCGTGGTTCAGCTCGATATACGCCCGTTTAAACCGTCCTTTCTGTGGCTGCACCCTCACATTTCTTAGTATAGGGGAGAGCAGCCGGATCACTCCGGCAAGCTCCCCATCATCTGTATATGATACCTTAATCTTTACGCTCATTCGTTACCTCCTGTTTTACATTCTGATATGTCACAGCGGTAAAGAACGCCTTTCTTGTTAAATACATCATCGTCCCAAGCGCCCCCACGCCATAGCCGCTAAATCCTGCATCATACATTTTCTTCGCAAAATCAACAGCTTCCTTGCTGGTAATCTCTATAGCAATCCTTTCCGGGATGACGTCCCTATCCACCACAAGACACGAATTTCTTTCAAAAATTGCATTAGCTGATTCTTTATTTAACATTTTTATTGTCCTTTCCTCTGAATCTCTGTTATTATGTACCTGTATCCTTTCCACAGCCGCCCAGCTATGAAGGATATACCGCCCTATAGGAAGTTGGCGCTCCCTATGGGGCAATTTTCATTAGTTCCCTGTGTCTACGCTCCCGCCAACCCGAAGGAACTTGTACCCCTCGGTCTTCACATACCCTTGCCGCGGCGGTACATATCCTACACACTCGCCCAGTGCTTCGATATCCACGCCCATGCTGATCAGTGCGCCGTTGATGTCTTCCAGCACGTTGGCGATCCGCTTGAGCTGTTCTATCTGCATCTGTTCAAATTCTGTCATTTCCTTTGCCCTCCATCAACTTCATAGCATACTTAAAACCATTTATCCACATGTGCTCTTCTACTGCGCAGAGATAACTCTCAAAACCCGCGCGCATTTCCTCATAAGACAACTTCACGCTGTCTGATGCCGGCTCATTATCGTTCTCTAAAAAGTTGCTATATTCCTTGTGTAAATCAATGTTCTTCATTGTTCTGCCTCTCCTTTAACTTTTTTTCCAATTTCAAATAAACTCTCAATCTCTTCTTCTGTCAGGATCTCAAGCGCTTCCGCACTCATACAAAGCTGCCCAGTGTTTCCTTCAATGATGATCTGCATCATTTCTGTCTCCTTTCATGTACTCCTATAGATAACCAGACTACACTGACACATACGCGTGAAACCTTTGATTTTACGGGTTTTCCCCGTACTTACCAAAGTGATAAGTACATCAGTACAGTACGTATACACTGCCGTACTTACGTACAAACCAGATTGATAAGTATGTAAAAACATTGATTTTATAGGCTTTTCCCCGTACTTATCAGGTTTAGAATTTTGTCTATAGGGTTACTCTGTTTGTAGGTCAAGTTCTCCCTGTACCGGCTCCGGCTCTTCTGGTGAATCTTCTTCGTGTCCCGGAAGAATCCAAATACTACGAGGTGGAAACTCTTTTGTTTTCCTTGTAATTATCCCGAGTTCCTCTCTTGCTCTTTGCAATGAACCATCAGAAATCTTGTTTGCCGCCGCCAGCGTCTTAAGCTCTTTCGCAAGTCTGCGCCCTTCTGGCATATTCTCGGTTATGAACATCTTCGCTGCTTCGACTGCCGGGGCGTTGCTCACCCTCTTCTTGTTCCTGATCGCTGTATAGTCGTCCATTGTCAGGTTATTTTCCCCGAGATAAACAACACCGCCTTTATCCGGGTCGATCTCGAAAAGGATTGTTTTTCCTCTCTTGTCAAGGCTTGATTTTTCGTGTGACATAAACTTCATGTCATCCTCACCCGGGACTGCACCGAGCGCGATATAACTCCGGCAGATTCCCATAATATCCGTAGAGCCAAGAACCCTAGTGATTGCGTCACCCTTCCCGTTCTTATTGAAGTGGCAGATCAGAACAACAGCAACGTCGTGTTTCTCCGCAAGGTCAGCTATATGGTTCAGCTTGTCCCTCGTCTCATTCGGCGCGTTCATGTTTATCTCTGCCCCTATGTACGCTTGAAAAGGGTCGAATATCATTAGATCAGGTTTAAAGTCCTTCATAAAATCCTCTATCTCAGGACTGTCAAACTGTAAAGCTGTCTTTTCCGTTACCGTTGCTATGTTCTCCATATTTGCCCCGCAGATCCTCAGCCGCTTCTTGATCGTGTCCCCGATCCCATCTTCTGCCGTCAAATAGATAGCTTTCCCCGGCGTATCTTTGAAAGGCACCTGATTAAAAAAGCTCCTTCCTGTAGAGACACACGCCGTCATATAACAGAGCACGTAGGTCTTGCCCGTTCCCGGATATGCCGCGCAGATCGTCACCTTCCCCCGTGGTACATAAGGCTGATACAGCCATGTGATCTCCTCTTCCTTTACATCAGACATACTCACAAGGGTGATTCTTTCGCGCTGCTTCTTTACTGGTCGGGACTTGCCTTTGTCAAAAACCGCTTTTCCGCTTATGCGCCGCTCCGTTTCAGCCTCTGCAATAAGATCAATAGCTCTCTGTCGCTCTTCTGCTGTAAGTCCGCTTTCAGTTGTTCCGCTTCTTGCTCTTTCCGTGACTCCCTCACCGCCTTTCTTTTCATATTTTCCCATTCTTCTGCACACCGTTCTTTATACCAGTGCGCCGCGCTCTTCATCTCCTTGTTATGCTCATGTTCCCACTCTAGCACCACCGCCCTATAATAGTCCCGCGCCCTGCTGCATCCGAGGATCGCAAGCCGTGTGAGCGCGTCCTCTGCGAATTCCGGCGTTGTAATGTCGTAGCCATAGATTTTTAGGAACGTGCTCTTATAGAGCTTCATTCCTATGCTGAACGAGTGCAGGAACGGCTTTCTGCCTGTCTGCTGATCCGGCGCGCGTGGCTCTCCCTTAAAGATCTCATCCAGTTCCCCGGATCGCTCCGCTGCTTCTAGTTCCGCGCAGATCTGAGCGAAAACATCGTCAGGCACTCTCATGGCTTGCCCCTCTCTTTAAAGGTTTTCAGCCGCTCATGATCAATAGCTTCCTCTGGCTGCAGGCCAATGGCTCTGCAGACCTTCCCGAAGCGCTCCATCTTGACCATATAACCCTTACGTACCCGGTACACGATGCTGACGGATACCCCCGCCTTGTCCGCGATCTCCTGCGGGGACATACAGGACGCCACCATTGCGTTGATGATTACTTCCACTTTTCCGCATACCATACTTACCTCTCCTTTCTGTTGCGATGTCGCAACACTCTTCCACTGATCCAGCCGCCCAGCTTGTCAGTTTTCTGTTTCGATGATCTCAGCTACATCAACACCGAGAGCCTTCGCGATTTTCCCGGCTACTACAGGCTTGCAGTTTTTCCCGTTCATGATATAAGACAATGTTTGCCTTGATATCGCAGCCGCCGAAGCAAGTTGAGCCTGTGTTATCTGTTCTTGAGCTAAAAAAACTATCAGCTTTTCTTTCTTGATTTTCACGCCACTTCTCCTTTCCGATAATTTAATTATCTGTCACAGTTTTATTTTAGACAATTTAATTGTCTTTGTCAACATTTAATTTGAAAAACCTTGAATTAAATTGACGGTAATGATAATATATCTATAGAAAGGAGGGCCTTCTATGCTAGTCGACTATAAAATAATTGCTGAAAATATAAGATTTTTCCGCAAAGGAAAATTAACACAGGCAGAGCTTGGGCAAAAAATTGGACGCTCCGAGAGTTCAATACGAAAATACGAAAGTGGACTTGTGGAGATTCCCAATTCAGTTATAGAGCTGATTGCCGATGCTTTGGGTATCGATTCAATAGACCTATATTTTGATCGTTCAAAACAAGATGAGCATATTAAAAATATGCGTGAAGCAATGGGACTCTCAAACACTGGTGCCGCCCATTTTGATAGTAACGAATACACAGAAGAAGAGCTGGAGCAAATTAAGAAGTTTGCAGAGTTTGTTAAGAGCCAACGCAAAGACACCGAATAGATGGGGAATAGCTCCGTACTCGGCACGGGTATGCAGGTTTCCAAAGGGGTAGTGGTTCGCGACCCCATACCGAACTCGTACCGAATAGTCCCACTTGGGCGAATAGACAACGCAGAATTGCGTTCTGTAAATAGAGCAGAGATTTACGCCGCACATTGACAATAATATACTTACCAAGGGAGCTGATGGGGCGATATGCCAGCCGCTGGAATCCAAGAGATGAAAGGGGCTGATGCGTATGGTTACATTTTCGGATCTGATTCAATTTGTAACAATGCTTTGCGCTGTGATAACTCTTGTTATTTACATATCACGCAAAAAGTAACGCCCTCTGTCTGGTAAACTAAGGCGTTACTTCATGTAATAAATTACTTACCGGCGGCTAGGCTTCATCTAGTCATCGGCTCTCTTGTTAAGTATATTATAGTCAATATTTCAGTATGTGTCAAATATATCTTCCTTTGATCCAGCCGCCCAGCCAGACGAAAGGAGATAAGACACATGGCACTAATAACATGCCCGGAGTGCTCCGGGAAGGTGTCTGACAAGGCGTATTCCTGCCCGCATTGCGGCTATCCCATGAAGGAGGGGATAAGCGTACCCTCACGGCAGAAACGCCCGGGGAAGAGGCGCAGGAACGGCACAGGGACTGTAGTGAAGCTGTCCGGCAAGAGGCGGAGTCCCTTTCAGGTTCGTGTGAATACCCGTATTGATGAGTGGGGTTATCCGCGGTATGACGTTCTGGGGAATTTCCCTGACCGCGTATCTGCTGATATCGCCTTGGCAGAGTACAACAAGAGTCCCTATGATGTCGGCAACCGGAAAAAGACGTTTAAAGAGGTCTTTCATGAGTGGTACAAATGGAAGTACAAGAAGGCCGTGGATGCCCCCGGCAAGAAGACAAGCTCCCAATACTGCTGTGTAGCTGCTTATAAGCACTGTGAGGCTTTACATCCCTGCAAGCTGTCCGAGCTTACCTCTCTGGATCTACAGGCTGCACTTGATCAGAACAACCTTTCACGCTCCATGCTTGAGCACATCAAGACCCTGCTGAACCAGATGTACAGGTATGCCCTGCAATTTGAGATTGTGGACAAGAACCGGGCGGAGTTCGCGCAGATCACCAAAGAGGATGACACAAAGAAGGGCGTTCCCTTCACGGAGGAAGAGCGTAAGAAGTTGTGGGATCACAAGGATGCTCCCTTTGTGGACACGATTCTGATCTACATTTACTCAGGTTGGCGCATCAATGAATTGGCAAGGATGCCTCTTGAAGACATCGACCTGCAGGAGCGGACATTCACCGGAGGACTTAAGACCAGACAGAGCCGTCACCGCGTCGTACCGATCCACTCCAAGATATACGGTATGGTCAAAGCGCGCCATGATCCACGCTTCAAGAGCCTGATCTACCACGACGGGATCCGAGACATATCAGAGCAGGATTACCGGAAATACTTCAAAGAGGCGCTCCTGTCTTGCGGGATCACCACCGGGCACACGCCGCACGACTGCCGCCACACCTGCAATATGATGATGGATGACGCAGAGGTAAACCGGACGGCCCGTTATAAGATCATGGGTCATGCGGGGAAGGATGTAAACGAACGGACTTACTCGCACAAAGACATTGAGAAGCTGAGAGAAGAACTTGAGAAAATTTAATTTTGTGCATGAGTATGACCTGTGCCGCCGTACTCATGCGTTTTTTATTAGTCTTTTAATAGTATCTCTTTTCAAGGGAAATCCCCGTATTTACGGACTTTTCCCCCTGATTTATCTTATGAAATTTTTAAATCATTGCGACACTCTTCCACTGATCCAGCCGCCCAGCCTGTCAGTTTTCCAATAAAGTTTCAAGTGGTACTTTCAGAGCGTCCATGCTCTTAACGGCTGATCTACTAGAGCATCTGCGCCCATTCTGGATGCCGCTGATCGTTGCTCTGGACACGCCAGACATCTCCACGAACTTAAGCTGTGTGATGTCCTGCCGCGCCATCTCTGTGACAAGTTTCACCCTGTTGATTCTCAATGTTCTCACCTCCGGATTTAAGCATTTGCTTATTATACTACAGCTTATGCTTTATTTTGGATTTAAAATGTGATATCGTTTTAAGCAAAGTAAGAAGAAAGAGCGCTAAATCTGTGAATCTTGGAACGCGTATAAAGGAAGCAAGAAAAGAAGCCGGTCTCACTCAAAAGCAACTAGGGAAAAACTTGGGGTATCTGCTGCAATGATTGCACAATATGAAAATGGAACACACAGACCCAAAATAGAAACTTTATCCCGGATTTCAAAATCTTTAAATTGCGGAACATGAGGGCGATGAAGCGCAAAAAAATCTTGATTTTTGACTTATTATTTTTGAACGTTAAATAGTAGGGGCCAAAATAAATCTGTTGAGCAAGTAGAGCTTTTATCCAAAATCCCGGAATACCGCAAAGACACCGAATAGAGGGATAGCGTTTTGCACCCCCGCATATTGTACATTGACAATAATATACTTACCAAGGCAGCCGGTAGGACGGCTTCTGCCCGTTCCGAGTCTTGCGGAAAGGGGTGGTGCTTATGTATGTGACTTACAGTGACCTCTTTACCTTTGTTATAATGATAACGGGTATTGTAGCACTTATCTATCAAATACATAAAAAATAACCGTCCTGCTCCCTGAGAAAGAATAGGACGATTATTTTCGCTTTTATTTTCACCGGGACGGGTAGTCTTCACCTACCTTCCGGCTGTCTTGTTAAGTATATTATAAGGCTACATGTAGCATTCGTCAAGACCGGGAAGGAGACATTACGATGACTGACATTCTGATTATGGGAGAAATTCTTGTTGAGATCATGCGGGCGCATGAAGATGTACCGCTTAATGAAACCGGAGTATTTAAGGGGCCGTACCCGAGCGGAGCGCCAGCTATTTGCATCGACGCGGCGGCAAGACTCGGCTGCCGCACCATGCTCATCGGCAGCGTGGGGCAGGATGATTTTGGAGACTGTGTCGTTAACCGCCTCGAAAAAGATGGCGTAGACTGCACACATATATACAGATCGGCCGATTCCTCTACGGGTTGTGCGTTTGTCACCTACTTTGCGGACGGCTCCAGAAAATTCATCTTCCACATGGGTGCGGCCCTTGAAGCAACCGCGCCGGATATCAATCAGCTTTCTAACGTAAAATATATACATATCATGGGTTGCTCTCTCATGGCGGGAGTCCGGCTCTCAGCGGGAATCCTTGACACAATGCGCGCCCTGTCTGCACGGGGCACCAAGATTTCCTTTGATCCGAACATCCGCAAAGAACTATTTACCGCTGACACGGAAGACATCCTCAATGAAGTTCTCCGGCACACGAATATCTTCCTTCCCGGACGGGAAGAACTGCTTATGATAACAAAAGCAGCTACCGTTGAGAGCGCTGTAAAGAAATGCTTTGAGAATCCGTCTTTGGAGATCCTTGTGCTAAAAGACGGCTCCAACGGAAGCCGCCTTTATACCCGCCACGCTATCGGAAGCAATCCCGCTGCCGAAAACAGTCTGGTTGCTGAAAGCATCCCCGTATATCCGGTCGAGCAGATTGACGCAACTGGGGCAGGCGACTGCTTTGACGGGGCGTTTCTGGCCGGACTGGTTCACGGGAAAACTCCTGCGGAAGCCGCCCGGATGGGCGCAGCCGCAGGAGCATTAAATGTAACAGCCTTCGGGCCGATGGAAGGCGACATCAATCCCAAAACCGTGGAAACACTAATCAGAACTGCCCTTTAAGTAGCGGATAATACTTTCGGAACTTCTGATAGCGTTCCTCATACTTTGTCACAAGTCCGGCATCCGGCTCTTCCGTGGCAACGACCTTCACCAGCTTCTTTGCGGCCTCTTCCACTGACGGGAACACTCCGCAGCCTACTGCCGCGAGGATCGCCGCTCCGTATCCCGGCCCTTCCTCGCTCTCGATGATGTCCACTTTCATGTTCATCACGTTCGCGATAATTTTGCGCCAGAGAGGACTCTTCGCGCCGCCGCCGCAGATCTTCGTACGCTTTGGATTCACGCCGATGCTTCTTGCAACCTCAAGGGAATCTCTTAGTCCAAACGCCACGCCTTCGAGCACCGCAAGCGTCATCTCCTCCCTCGTTGTATCCATGCTCATCCCGATGAACGCCGCTCTCGCATCGGGGTCATTGTGCGGGGAGCGCTCTCCCATCAGATAGGGAAGATAGAAGACACGGTTTTCGCCAAGTCCTGTGATGCTTTTTTGCTCTCCTGCATAATCCGTTGTCCTTAGGATATCATCCATCCACCACTTATTGCAGGATGCAGCGCTCAGCATACACCCCATAAGGTGATAATTACCGTCCGCATGGGCGAATGAATGTAGCGCGTTGTTATCGTCCACTCCGAATCTCTCACTGGAGATAAAAAGTGTTCCTGATGTTCCCAGCGAAATATTGCAGCCGCCGTCTCCGACCGTTGCCGTGCCGACCGCAGCAGCAGCGTTATCCCCCGCGCCCGCGATCACTTTCACATCCGCCGGAAGTCCCAGCTCTGCCGCCACATCATCTTTTAAAGTCCCTACAGCCTCCCAACTCTCATAAAGCTTCGGGAGCTGTACTTCTGTAATATCGCAGATCTCCATCATCTCTTTTGACCAGCACTTGTGCTCCACGTCAAGGAGCAGCATACCGGACGCATCCGAATACTCTGTGCAGAATGACCCTGACAGCCTATACGCAAGATAATCCTTCGGAAGCATGATCTTACATATCCGCGCGAAATTCTCAGGCTCATTCTCCTTCATCCATAAGATTTTGGGGACTGTGAATCCAGCAAAAGCAATATTGGCAGTGTATTTAGAAAGCTTTTCCTTTCCTATCACATTATTAAGGTACTCAACCTGTTTTCCGGTACGTCCGTCGTTCCACAGGATCGCCGGGCGGATCACCTCATCCTTTTCATCCAGCGCCACCAACCCGTGCATCTGCCCGCCGAAGCTGATGCCTTTCACCTGAGCCTTGTCGCACTCTGCTGTCAGCTCCTTTATCCCCGCCATGGTCTGCGCAAACCAGTCCTCAGGCTTCTGCTCCGACCATCCCGGCTGCGGGAAATACAGCGGATATTCTTTTGACACGATCTTATGAATCTTACCGTCCTCATCCATCAAAAGCAGCTTCACTGCCGATGTACCAAGGTCTACTCCTATAAAAAACATCCTTCTACCCCCACGGATTCTCTGTCGGGTATCTTACCCCTTTCGGCTGGTTGTAACCGATCTCGTCTACCGGAACGCCAATGTATTTAAACACTTCAAACAACTCTTTTCCGAAATGTCCGAACGCTACCGCGCCGTGATGCGGATAATTCTTCTCGATCAGCACGTGGCGGTAGAAGCGTCCCATCTCCGGGATCGCGAACACGCCGATGGAACCGAATGACTTTGTAGCTACCGGAAGCACCTCGCCCTGTGCCACATATGCGCGCAGGATGTTGTCGGATGTGCTCTGCAGACGGAAGAATGTGATATCTCCCGGCACGATGTCTCCCTCGAGCGTTCCCTGTGTCACCTCCTCCGGAAGTGTCCTCGCCATGATCATCTGGTACTTCATCTCGCAGAAGGACAGCTTGGAAGACGCTGTATTTCCACAGTGGAATCCCATAAATGTATCCTTCTGCGTATACGGGAATTTGCCTTCAATACTTGCTTTATACATATCCGCCGGTACAGTATTGTTGATATCAAGCAGGGTCACTGTATCCTGACTTACTACCGTTCCGATGAACTCGCTTAAGCACCCGTAAATATCGACCTCACAAGATACCGGGATTCCCTGAGCAGTCAGACGGCTGTTCACATAGCAGGGGACGAACCCGAACTGTGTCTGGAATGCAGGCCAGCATTTACCGGCGATCGCCACGTATTTTCTGTATCCTCTGTGCTCCTCTACCCAGTCCTTCAATGTAAGTTCATACTGGGCAAGCTTGGAAAGTATCTCCGGCTTCTTGTTGCCCGCGCCAAGCTCTGCCTCCATCTCAGCTACAATAGCAGGGATCCTCTCGTCTCCGGCATGCTTATTGTATGCTTCGAAAAGATCCAGCTCCGAATTCTCCTCGATCTCAACGCCGATATTGTAAAGCTGCTGGATCGGCGCATTGCATGCAAGGAAGTTGAGCGGTCTCGGCCCGAAGCTGATGATCTTTAAGTTATTAAGTCCGACAACCGCCCTCGCGATCGGCTCGAACTCGTGAATCATATCCGCGCACTCCTCCGCTGTCCCCACCGGATACTCCGGTATGTAAGCCTTCACTCCGCGCAGCTTCAAGTTATAACTTGCGTTGAGCATGCCGCAGTAGGCGTCGCCGCGTCCCTGTGTCAGGTTATTCTGGCTCTCCTCTGCCGCCGCGATGAACATCTTCGGCCCGTCAAAGTGTTTCGCAAGAAGCGTCTCTGAGATCTCCGGTCCGAAGTTTCCAAGATACACAACCAACGCGTTGCAGCTCTCTTTCTTGATATCCTCAAGCGCCTGCACCATGTGGATCTCGCTCTCAACAATACAGATCGGGCACTCATAGACCGTACCTTCACCATATTTCTTCGTATAAGCCTCGATCAGTGCTTTTCTCCTGTTCACTGACAGGCTCTCCGGGAAACAATCCCTGCTCACTGCTACAACCCCGATCTTTAATTCCGGCATGTTACTCATAATTCTTATCCTCTCTTTCTGTTATCTATATATCTACATGGCGTATATGTCCGCCTGTTGCACGAAATCATCACTTTCCGTATTTTCCATATCACTTTACGACTACACGCTGACATTTTCACCCTTCAGACCGCAGAACACGCCCTCTATCTGCGCTTCCTCATGCGCGATAAGCCACTTATTCACCGCTGTCAGCAGACGGTTCTCCCCGATCCTCTCTGGTTCAAACGGCAGTTCTTCATTCGTTCCCTTCGGAAGAACAACTACACAGCGGAACCCGCCTTCATTTACAGAACACGGCGCATAATGCAGCGTCGTGGCGTACAGCTCTACCGCCGTTCCCTCAGGAATGAAAAATGCTTCCACCTTATCCGTATCGTAAATATCCTCTTCACCGATATCCTGCTGACATCCCAGAAGCAGGATCAGATCCGTCGCCGCGATGTCGATCTCAGAGCTTCTGTGATATTCCAGCGCATTCAACTTATGATTATCCCCATTGCAGTACCCGATCTGGATGGGCAGACCGCCGAACCCCTTCCGGCACACTTCCGCCGCCTCCGGCAGCATTTCCAGCGCCTCCACTGACGGCACATAAATAACGTCCTTCGGAAGCGGGGTATGCTCCATCTCCTTTAAGATCTTCCCGAAAGAAAACTCTGTCATGATCTTCCCGTATTTTCCGAAGGACGCGTCTGTCACGTTTTTAATATTCACTTATCCGACCTCCTTATCCCCCGGTATGCCGCCGGAGTCTTAATCTGAACAGCGCGCCGCGTCTCACACTTATCCATATGCCACTCTTGCGCCGCCTCACGCTTCTGAGGTCATTTTATCAACTTATATTCCCCTTTTCGACCAAAAAATTAACCATTTCATGCCCAAATCTTGACCTGCAGGCTCAGTCATTTAATTCACTGGCACTCCCTGAGCTAAACAGACAAAAACAGCTTTGTTCCGTCCAATACGGGAGTCAGTGAATAAGATCATGCCCTCCTTTACGGTGCTGTACTATGTTTGGGAATAAAATATTCCTGTTTCAAAGCTCCCTCTAGTTTGAGTAGCTCAACTTTTTTGTTAATGCCGCCAGCATACCCGGTCAAACTCCCGTTTGTTCCTACCACTCGGTGACAGGGGACAATAATGGAAATCTCATTGCGGCCGACAGCTCCGCCTACCGCCTGAGCTGACATACGCTTTAATCCGCGTTTGGCGGCAACTTGTTTCGCAATTTCCCCGTAGGTCATAGTCTGACCGTATGGAATTGAATAAAGAATTTCCCACACCTCATTTTGAAAATCTGTGCCTGTAAAGTGGAGTGGCACCTGAAAGTCCGGCTCTTTTCCAGAAAAATAGATGTCGAGCCATTTTTTCGTCTGTTCAAACACGGGAAGTTCTTTTTCTTCGTGTTCTTTATCCAGATAAAGAGCAAAATATTTTTGCCCTTCAAACCACAGTCCGGTTAAGCCTGTTTCGTCTGCGGCAAGCAAAACCTTCCCTATGGGAGATTGGTAATGACTGATGTACTGCATATCAAACCTCCATATCAAAATACTGATTAGAATCCTGCGGAGCCTGCGCGCGGTCTGTGTCTGTATAGGAACGGATTTCAGAGCAGACGGTAATTTTATAGCTTTCAAACAGCTTTTCCCGCCCCTCTTTCTGGCTCATGCGGTGCTGCATAACATTCCTCCAACGCTCTACGGCGGTTTCGTCTGTCCATATATTCATAGACAGCAGCTTTCCTTCTTCATTTAAGCTGGAAAAGCGTTCTGCCCGGACAAAACCTTCAAAACCGGCTAACAGCGGTTTTAACATGGCTGCAAGGTCAAGATATTTTTTCTTTCCAGCTTTGGTCGGTTTGACTTCAAATAAGACAATGATATTTGCCACTTTCATTTCCTCCCTGTGTTCAGATGTTTTCTGGTTTACATAGTTTACATGGCCGGTAGCCATTTTCTAATGCTTCTTCTAAAGTATCAAAGAACACCATGTTTTTTTCTAAAGGTATTCGGGAATAGCAAGACGGCAGGCAAACAATTTTTGTGGATTTTACTGCAACAAAAAATTTACCGTCATACCTTTTGTCCCGATTTTTGACTGCGTTTATTTGTTCTGTCCGTTCCACGATTTACTCCTTTCTTCGGCGCATAATCCTTCATACCCGGGACTGCGCCCCCCCCCCGCGACACCCCATAAATACAAACTGGCAACACTGCAATAAGGACTGAAACGCCTGCGGTATTTTTCAAAGAGTTTACGGTCTATCTTTCTATGATGATAGACCATACGCAAGCCACGCTGGATTGCAAGATCGTCAAAGCTGAAAATATCGGGACACTGCAAACAAAAAAGCAGAATCATTTCTGCTGTCCATACACCGATACCTTTCAGAGAGACCAGCATTTTAATTGCTTCACTGTCCGGCAATTGGGAAACCCTCTCCAGATCAAATGCTCCGCTTTGCACTTTTTCCGCAAAATCTTTGATATATTCTGCTTTACGAAAGGTCATACCGAAAGACTGCAGCTCTGGGATTTCAGCCGCAAGTATGCTTTCTGCGGTCACTTCTCCAAGTTGTTCTTTCATACGCCGCCAGATTGTCGCCTGCGCCTTTGTTGATATTTGCTGCCCAATAATGTGATGTATGACAGAGGAAAACAGGTCGCTATCCACTTCACGTTCAATATGCCCGATTTTTTCAATGACTTCGCCTAACACCTTATCTTTCTTTTTCAGATACTCAGTTTCCTTATCGCCATATTGGAAATACAATCGGTTCACCTCCTGCATTATTGACATTTTTTCTGAAATTCATTATGATTTTATCACAAAATAATACACTGAACTATCGCAAAATCCCCTAATATTATCGTAATATTCTCAAAAAGGGAAAGGGAGATAGATTTGGAAAAGGGAAATTATATCAATTCAATCAATTTGAATATCGACACGGATTTTCCATATCTTGTCCTTGATGTGGAAGGCGATAAGGCCTGCCCGCGGAATCCGGGATTCCAGGTCATGCACTGGCATGAGGATCTACAGTTTATTTATGTGCTGGATGGGATCATTGAAGTCCGAACACTGGATGATGCGCTTCAGATACAGGC
>DWYT01000008.1 GCA_019118545.1 Candidatus Mediterraneibacter merdavium
CCTCCGACCAGACAAGCATCTCCGGTGACATAACAAAATACTCTCTGTCCTCCAGAAGCAGAGCAGACTCCGTCGCTTCAGAAACCGACAGCACCGGAGATATATCGGCAAAATATCCTGCCGCGTTTACAGTCGTTTCCGCTGTGATACTGGCTGCGGCCGTACTATCCACAACCGCCCGTTTCCTACTGATACTCTCTGGAAATTCCTCTTTCATCTTAAGGTTTCCCGATCCCGCGTCATATCCCGTCACTGCGACTATACCCAGCACGAGAAGAACGATCAGAGTTCTCACTGCCCTTGCCAGCTTCTCTGTTATCCCATACTCCCAATAAAGTGTGCCACACCATTCCATCTGAAATACCTTTCCTTTCTTCACCACAATTATAAGGAAATATTTTCCATATTTCTTCCAAAAGATAAGGTATCAGAGAAAAAGGAATGCCGCAATCCTTTGCAACATTCCTTTGCAAGTTTTTACATTTTACTTATACATTTATACATTAATCTCCGCCGTAATCCCGAGAATGTCCTCATTTTCTTTCAGAAGGGGACAGATTACATTCTTTAAATATGCCTCCACCTGCTCTTTGGCGCGTCCCACATATTTCTCCGGCTCCATCGTCTTTTTCAGATCCTCAAAGCTTAAGTTGAACGCAGGATCCTCAGCGATCAGCTCCAGAAGATTATTGTCCAATCCCTTCTCCTTCACGTTCTTTCCAGCCTCCATGGAAAGCTCCCTGATCCTCTCGTGCAGTTCCTGCCTGTCACCGCCTGCTTTGACCGCGTCCATCATGATGTTCTCCGTCGCCATGAAAGGAAGCTCTGACAGAAGCCTCTTTTCGATGACCTTCGGATAGACCACAAGACCGTCCACTACGTTGAGGCACAGATCCAGAATGCCGTCGATGGCAAGGAACCCCTCCGGTACGCTTAAGCGCTTGTTGGCGGAATCGTCAAGTGTACGCTCGAACCACTGCGTTGCTGAGGTGATGGCCGGGTTTAAGGCGTCCACCATTACATAGCGCGAGAGAGAGGCAATGCGCTCGCTCCTCATGGGGTTTCTCTTATACGCCATGGCGGAGGAGCCGATCTGGGATTTCTCAAAAGGCTCTTCAATCTCTTTTAAATGCTGAAGAAGCCGGATATCGTTGGAAAACTTGTGGGCGCTGGACGCGATGCCCGCCAGTACGTTAAGTACCCTTGTATCCACTTTTCTCGAATACGTCTGCCCCGACACCGGATAGCATGCTGAAAATCCCATCTTCTCTGCGATCATGGGATCGATCTTATCGATCGTCTCCTGATCTCCGTCAAACAGTTCTAAAAAGCTGGCCTGTGTTCCTGTTGTTCCCTTTGAGCCGAGGAGCTTTAAGCTTCCGAGCACATAGTCCAGATCTTCCAGATCCATGGCGAACTCCTGCATCCACAGAGTGGCCCTTTTTCCAACGGTGGTCGGCTGTGCCGGCTGGAAATGCGTGAAGGCAAGCGTGGGCTGGCTCTTCTGCTCGTCCGCGAACTTTGCAAGCTTTGCGATCACATTGATCAGTTTCCTCCTCACCAGCTTCAGCGCCTCGGACATCACAATGATATCCGTGTTATCCCCCACATAGCAGGAGGTGGCCCCAAGATGGATGATACCCTTTGCTTTCGGGCATTGGACGCCGTAGGCATAGACGTGTGACATGACATCGTGGCGTACGACGCGCTCCCGCTCCTTTGCCACATCATAGTTGATGTCGTCCGCATGGCTTTTGAGTTCCTCGATCTGCTCATCTGTGATATTTAATCCCAACTCCTTCTCTGTCTCAGCGAGGGCGATCCAGAGTCTTCTCCATGTGCGGAACTTCTTGTCCGGGGAAAAGATGTACTGCATCTCCCTGCTTGCATAACGCTCGGAAAGAGGACTTACATAACGGTCATTTGACATGGTTTTCTCTCCTTATCTGTATCATATCTGTTTGTACAACACATCTATTATACTACCATCAGTGCGGTATCTGAGGCAAGCATAAAATTAAGCCGCAATAAGCACAAAGTACAGTTTTACGAATGGCGCGGGTTGAACTGTCAGAAATATGGCGCGGCTGAACTGTCAGAAACATAGTCCGCCGTCTCACTCGAACGCCCGGCTTATATCCTCTCCCGGCACTTCCATGGGATAATTCCCTGTAAAGCAGGCGTCGCAGTATGAAAGATCCCCCACCATATCCTTCAGCCTGCCAATCTCCATATATCCAAGGGAGTCTGCCCCGATCAGCTCCCGGATCTGCTCTGTTGTGTGGGTGTGGGCAATGAGCTGGTTATCGGACGGTACGTCCGTCCCGAAGTAGCAGGGATACAGAAACGGAGGGGAACTGATGCGCACATGCACCTCTGCGGCGCCCGCCTGCTTTAACATCTTTATGATATTGGCACAGGTTGTACCCCGGACAATCGAATCGTCTACCATGACGACCCGTTTCCCCTTCACCACCTCCGGTATGACGCTTAACTTGATTTTCACGCCCGTCTCCCGCTCGCTCTGCTTCGGCTTGATAAAGGTGCGCCCTACATAGCTGTTCTTGTGAAACGCCATGCCATAGGGGATGCCGGATTGTTCTGAATAACCCTTTGCCGCCACCAGTCCGGAATCCGGTACGCCCACCACAAGATCCGCCTCCACCGGATAGGACTCTGCCAGCGCCCTGCCCGCGAGTATGCGGGAGTGGTAGACATTTACCCCGTCGATGGTGCTGTCCGTGCGGGCAAAATAAATATACTCAAAGATACATCTGGCCTGCCTTTGATCCTCAACCGCCATGTCCATATCCGAGGCGATCCCCTCCTCTGTGATGGTCACGACCTCTCCGGGCAGCACATCCCTGACAAACTCCGCGTCCACTGCGGCGATGGCACAGCTTTCCGAGGCGAGAAAGTATGTGTTCTCTCTCTTCCCGATACAGAGAGGCTTTAACCCGAAGGGATCCCTCGCCCCGATCAGCTTGCGCGGACTGCATACCACGAGCGCATAGGCGCTCCTTATCTTCTTCATGGCGTTTTTCACCGCTTCCTCCGCGCTTCCTGTATTCAGGCGCTCTCTCGCCACATGGTAGGCGATGACTTCTGAATCAATGGTCGTCTGGAAGATGGCTCCTGTGTACTCCAACTCCTTTCGAAGCTCCACGGCATTGACCAGATTGCCGTTATGTGCGATGGAGAGCGCACCCTTCACATAATTGATGACCAGCGGCTGCGCGTTCTCCACCCGCGTCCCTCCTGCCGTCGAATAGCGGACATGGCCCACGCCGAGATTCCCCTTTAGTTCCAAAAGAGTCTCCTCATCAAACACATCATCCACATGACCAAGTCCCTTGCGGGAGAGGAACTTCCTTTTCCCCGATGTATCTGTCACCGAGATGCCGCAGCTCTCCTGCCCCCTGTGCTGCAGGGCAAAAAGTCCGTAATACACCGATGCGGCCACATCATGCCCGTCCAGATCATACGCCCCGAAGACTCCGCACTCCTCTCCAAGTCCTGTTGAAACTCTCTCAAAACCCATCATAGCTTCCGCTCCTTTTCTCTGATTTTTTATGCTGGTGATGTCAAAATCCCTTATGGCATCTCTCCTTGACGAAATACACAAAAGCGAAATGTTCCGTGCGCCGGAGCGCTGACGAATGCTTTTGTGTATTTTGCTATGGCAGATAAAATAGGATTTTGATATCGGAATCATGTAAAAAGGCAGAAGAAAAGACTCTTGTCTCCCTTCTGCCTTGAAGTCCTCTATCCATTTGTATATCTTGACAAAAACTGCCTTGTCCTCTCTTCTTTGGGATTTCCGAACACCTCTTCCGGGTCTCCCTGCTCTGTGATGCGTCCATCGTCCATGAAAATGACTTGGCTGGACACATCTCTTGCGAACGCCATCTCATGCGTGACGATGATCATGGTCGTCTCCTGATCCGCCAGTCCTTTGATCACCTTTAAGACCTCCCCGGTCAGTTCCGGGTCCAGCGCAGACGTCGGTTCGTCAAAGCAAAGGATGTCCGGCTTTAAGGCCAAAGCTCTGGCAATGGCCACCCTCTGGCACTGGCCTCCCGAGAGCTGGTGCGGGTAGTTGTTCCGTCTGTCGGACAACCCCATCTGGTCGAGCAGCAACTTTGCCTCCGCCTCGATCTTTGCATGGATCTCCTTTTTACGCGATTTATAATCCGGCTTCTCCTTCTCGAGAAGCTCCTTCGCAAGCATCACATTCTCCAGAGCCGTATACTGCGGGAACAGGTTGAAGGACTGGAACACCAGACCAAAATGCAGCCGTTTTTTGCGTATCTCGCTCTCCTGCTTTGTCTCAGGATTATTTCCGTCAAACAGTGTCTCTCCGTTCACCCGGATAATCCCGCTGTCCGGCCATTCAAGAAAATTAAGGCACCGCAAAAGCGTGGTCTTCCCGCTCCCTGACGAGCCGATCAGCGACAGCACCTTCCCTTTTTCCAGAGAGAAGCTGATATCCTTTAATACTTCGGTATTCCCGAAGCTCTTACTTACACGCTGTACTTCCAATATCGCCATCTGCTCCACCCCCTATCTGAAATAATCCAGTTTTTTCTCGAGACGTCCCAGAAGAACCGTCAGTACGCCGTTAAAGATCAGATAGTAAACTGCCGTAAAGAACAGCGGCCAGATCACGCCCGCGATCCCCTGATTGCCCTTTAAGAAGGACTGTCCCGCCCAGATGACTTCCTGCAGGGCGATGATGCGTGACAGGGACGTATCCTTCACCAGAGTAATGATCTCGTTTGACATGGGCGGAACGATGCGCTTGATCATCTGCAGGAGAGTGATCTTGAAAAAGATCTGTCTCCTCGTCATGCCCAGCACGAGTCCGGCTTCTTCCTGTCCCTTAGGCACTCCCTGTATCCCGCCTCTGTATATCTCGGAAAAGTAGCAGGAGTAATTAAAAATAAATGCCACAGATGCCGCGAGAAAACGGCCGGACTCGCCGCCGCCCCATATATTGTTGCCAAATACCAGTCCCGGAATAAAATAGATGATCAAAAGCTGGATCATCAGAGGCGTACCCCTGATGATCCACACGATGATCTTTGTCAGATACTTAAGCGGCGCAAAGCGGGACATCGAACCAAAGGAAATGATAAGTCCCAGCGGGATAGCGCCCAGAAGTGTCACAAAAAACAGCTTCAGTGTCTGCAGAAATCCCACGTTAAGCGCCTGAAATACAATTGGAAACTGTTCTGAAAAGTCCATGTTATAACTCCGTCCGTAAATTCATTCTTTGTCTGTCTGCCTATTACTCTGTCAACGCAGCCTGTACCCCGTATTTCTCAGCCAGCTCCTGAATCGTCCCGTCCTCATAGCACTTTGCGAAAAAGCTGTCCATCTCAGCCGCAAGGTCAGAGCCTTTGCGGAATCCCACTCCGTACTCCTCGCTGTTTAAGTGAACGGTATATGTAAGGTCAGAATAGCTTGTGCCCTCTCCAATCATTGCCGCTGCCATGAGCAGGTCTATCACCGCCGCGTCAGAGGTGCCAGCAGCCACCTCCATCAGAGCGTCAGCCTGAGCGGTGACCGGTGTGACGCTTAAGCCTCTTGCCTCAAGCTCTTCCTCTCCAGCGCTTCCCGCCTCTGCCGCAAAGCTTAAGTCCGCGAGGCTGTCTTCATCCTGATACTGATCCGCCTTGTCAGAAGGCACGACGACAACCTGCGCGTTTTCCAGATAAGCTTCTGAGCACTCCATGGCGCTTGTGACCTCGGGAGTGAGCGTCATGCCGTTCCATACGCAGTCAATGGTCTTACCCTCCAGCTCCAAGATCTTATTATCCCAGTCAATCTCCACAAATTCCACGTCAACGCCCAGTTCCTCGGCAAACGCGGTGGAAAGCTCCGCGTCAAATCCGACCCACTCTCCATTCTCATCCTTGTAATCCATAGGCTCAAAGTTCGTAATACCTACGACAAGAGTGCCTTTCTCTTTCACATAGTCCATATCGCCCGCGTCGGCGGAATCAGAGCTGCTCCCGGCTCCGCTGTCTGCTCCCGCGCTGTTATCGGAGCCGCAGCCTGCCAGCATAGAAACCGCAAGTCCCGCGCACAGCAGGACGCTTAATACTTTTTTCTTCATAATACCCTCCATCGCCGGATACCCGGCTTCGCTTTTTTTCTCTACCGATGAGTCACTGTACTACGGTAAAGTTACCACTGTATTCTATCACACGGAACATACCCTGTCAAACAGGAATTACCGCAGGGCATTTCCAAACCACTGTATTAATTGTGGCTTCTCCTGTGCTGTCTTTTCCAGTTCTCAAGCGCTCCGGGGTCTATCTCCTCCGGCATGTTTTTCCTGATCTCGTCGATCTCCCTGCGCATCTGCGCGTTGACAACCATGTACTCCTCATTCTTTGTGATCAGGATATGGTATTCCTCCAACGACATATACTTATAAGAGGCGTAGAGATACGGCTTGATGAGCGCCTTGTCCTCGCACATCTGGTAGGCTCTGTCATACATGCGAGCGGACTCCTGATAGAGGAAGAGCCTTCCGTAGGCAGCGCCAAGTCCGGCGTAGATCCTGCCGTAGAACCTGTCGTCCACTGTCTCGTCCTTCTCTCCGTTTAAGATCGCCTGATACACGAGGATCGCCTCCTCCAGCTCCCCGCTTTCCAATAAGTTGTCGCCTTTAAACTTCTGGCGTTCGATATCCTTCTGGTTTTTCAGATGCTCCAGCACATTCTGGATACGGATCATCTCCGGCTCCCGGTAGATCTTGGAGGATTTGAGGATGGTGAGCACAAACTTTTCCACAGACCCCCTCAGACGCAGCACGTCTCTTAACTCTGACGCAAGAAGCTCCATTCCCAGCTCCTCGTCAAGCCAGTCGCAGAGCTGTTCGTTCATGATCGTGTAGTCGATCAGATAGAGATTGTTGCACAGATAATAGCACAGCTCCTCGATCGTGAAGATCCTGCTGTGTATTCTTGTGATCTCATAAGGATGTGCCGCGTGTCTGTCATGACAAAGAATTAAATTTCCCATCATTGCCTCCTAAATGTATGATCTTCTCCTCATGGAAATCCGTAGGCGGGAAAAAGTCTCCAAAACCCGCGTCCCTCACCGTGATCTTACATGTCTTCTCGTCGAGGAACAAGGTCTCGATCTGCAGCCGCATGGAATACTCCGCGCGTCTGGGAAACTTCTCCAGAGAGATCTTCTCTGTGCGCACATTTCCCTGAATGAGCGATTCAATGTGAAATTCCACATCTTTTACATCCTCCATAAGGACTTCCCACTGGTTGTTGGACTCATACCAGTGCGCTCCCCACGATACGATGGGATACCACATCTCCTGTCCCTCCACGCGCATGTTTACCGTGATCTGATCCGTCAGCTTATCCTCGGACAGATAAACCGGGTTCTCAATGTGCATATACAGCTTCCTGTAGGCAGTGTAACACGCGCCCTTGCTGTAGAGATTGTTTCCGATGAACGCGCGCCGTCCGTTGCACAGCACACGCAGCGCCTTTGGATACCATTCGTTTTCAAAGCCTTCCCCGGTGAGGAATACCGAGGATACGATCCGCTTGTCGAACACACCCTCAATGAACTTGCAGAACATGGCGTCCGCCTCTTTGGCCTTGTCCTCGTTGAGCACCGGGTAGACCATGGCCAGCTCCCTCATGTGGGCGCTGGCGACCTCATCCACAGTCACGAATGTGGTCTTGCCGCCGCCCAGTCCCGGGCGCAGCCTCCGCAGCATATAAGCCTTGATCTCATTTCTGTCGCAGCAGAACAAAGCCGCGTCATACTGCCACAACTCCTTTGGCTGGTAGAACAGATAATTACAGAAGCTCTCCTTGTAATCCTGTATGAAAATATGTCTCTTATCAATATTCATGCGCACCGCGATGCCGCGCAGCATCTGCGCCAGTTCCTCCGTAAGCGCCGGGACAGTGAACACAATGCCCTCGATCTCTGGAAACGACTGCAGGGACATCTGGATAAACTGGGACAGCAGCCATACCGCGTCGTATGTCTCCTCGCCGAACTCAATCTTGTCCCCGGCGAGACTTTTGCTAAGGAGCCTTGTAACCGTGAACCCTTCCTTGATTGACACAAGCCTTCTGGCCTCTTTCCCGTATGCCCATGTATCCCTCAGTTTCCCGATAATCAGCGGGATCTGGTAATTGTCCGCATCCACCTCCAGCGTGTCAGGCTCCATCTGCTGTTCATCATAAAAACTGATCTGACATGTCTTTTCATTTATTTCATAACCTATGATACTGCCTTGTCCCATGGAAAGACACCCTCCTTATTCCTGCGTGAACATATGGACTGCCACCGCTTCCTCCAGCGCATACTCCTGCATCTTCTTTCTGCGTTTTTTCTCGCTGCCCTCTTTTAGGATATCGTTAAGCCGTCCGTATCTGCCCTGTTCTCCTGCCCTCGCTTCCCTTACGCACGTCTCCTTATCACTGCGGTAAGAGTTGCCGTCGATTGTTTCTTTAAAATAATATTTCAGCTTTTCATTCGTGAAAAGAACGAATTTCTTCACATAAATATTCTCGTACATTGGCGTGAGCACCTCGGTCGAATAGTCCGCCAGCTCCTGTCCGCCCTTTTGAAGCTGGTAATAAAGCATGACCCTGCTGCCCTTCTGGCCTCTGTACTCAATCAGCGTCTTATCCCATAGCTGCAGCTCGATAAGCCAGTCCTTCTCATAAGAGAGGAAGAACGGGAAATAAATCTGCCTGCCGCACAGCTCCTGAAGGAATTTTTTCAGCGTCCTGCGGGTCTGGGAGCTGTACTCCCTGTCCGAATAATATTTCAGCACCGCAATCTTACAGATATCGATGGTGTCCTCATCCTTTTCGTACTCCCGGCAGATGATGTCGATGACGCTGCGCGTGATCCTTCTCTCCTCCACCACATACTCTCTTGATACATAGGCGAGGTATGCCTGCTGGAGACGGAAGTACGCGCCTTCCGCATAATACTGCTCGAAGATCTGCGCCTCCTGAAACAGTTCCTCTGAGAAAAGCATCTGGGTGAGAATCCTCTCCGCCAGCTTATGTGTGTGCACCTCGTAATCCTGTGCCTCTCTCCAGAGATACTTCATATCCGGGGTCGCCCCGCAGTAATAGTTCGCAAGGTATGTGAGGACAACCTTGTCGTACTGCTGCTTTTTAAACAGTTCGAAGCAGACATAGGTGAGAAAATCGTCATTCTCATAATTATTCTCACGGATCGTCCTGCTGCACAGTCCGAGCATTTCTTCTTCCGTGTAATTCTCAAGTCCTCTTTTGCGGACCGTCTCCAGAGTCAGCTCCTCCGCCGCTTCCTCCGCGCGGTTGCGGCGCAGTCCGTTGATATATTTCCTGCACATATCCATGTAGCGCAGCTCGTAGAAAAGCCGTTTGCTCTCGTAGGGAATAGAGTCCGTATAATGCCGCCCGTCCTTCGCCTCCCACACAAGCCGGTCTGTCTTGGCGTACAGAAATACGCGCGCCCCGCCTTCCATGTAGGCTGCCTTCTGGGTGATCGTCCCATCCTCCGCGATCACATGGATAAACTTCATATTCGGAACCTTCGTGGTGATCCAGTACGCATGGCACACGTCATAGAGCGCTTTCACCCGGTCCGGATTCATGGCGCTCTCCGTCACGAAACGCTTGTACACGATACGGAGCCTCTCGTCTACATTTCTCCGGTCAAGCTGGTTCCACGCAAACGCCTCCATCTCGTCCCTGTAATGCGCGTAGATCTCGCTGGACTCGTCCTCATAGGTGATCAGGTTTGAGTACAGGAACGCGCATTTGCGGTAGTCAAGCGAATTTCCGTGCATAAAATACAGGTACACGGACCTTGGCAGCGCCTTGTGGAACTGCTCGGGCCGCAATGCCGCCATATAATACTCGTAGAGCTGGGCGATCTTAAGCTCTGACTCCACTGCTTTTTCATACCATCTGAAATAACTGTTTTCCACACAGTTCCCTTTGATCAGGAGCGTACAGATGGACGTAAGTATCATGGACTCATTATACATTTTATAGGAAAGGGCAAGAACATCATAAAGATGCCTGTCGTATGATTTGATCTGGCTTGCCAGATTCGCCGTGTAAAGGGCAAGCTCCCTTGTCATAAGCTTATGCTTTACCGCAAAAAGCAGGACGCGGACTTCAAACTCACCCAGCTTCTTAAGAGAAGAGCTCTTGTCCCGGAAGCACTTAAACGCCTGAAAATAAAACCAGATACTGTGGGACTTTTCCTCATAGAACTGTTTTTCCAGTACGCGCAGCCTCTCGCTGTATATCTTGTACTCAGAATCCACCTCCACAAGCATACAGAGTACCTTCCAACTGTCAGGATGCTTCATGAACGTCTTTGACAATTCCTCCGCAACCTTGCGCTGTCCGATCGTGTCGTTGGACAGCATCGTCGTCAGATAGAGGTAGTAGGAGCTTAGTTCCACGTCCTTGCCTATTGCAAACCTGTTATAATTGTAAGATTCGAGAAGCCATTTTGCCTCATCCATCTGCTTTCCGATCAGGCAGATATGCGCATGGAAGAGAAGATAAAACTCATTGGACGGGTCCATGTCTCTTAGATGCTTCACTCTGCGCACCGCTTCCTCCACCCAGTCCGCAAGCTCCATCTTCCCGCCCTCGTATTTCAGATAGTTGCGGAGAATCCCCGCGAACTCCCTGTCATTGGCGCGCCTGTCCTCGTCTCTTTTGATATCCTTCTCGACCACCACCTCATAGCTCAGCGTCTCATAGGGCGATTCCACAATGACGCGGCCGAAGTTGCTTCCCGCGTGGAGCTTATCTACATTGAGGAAATATTCCAGACGGTAGGAATTGCCGATAAATTCCTCCGTAGTGATCCTCGTGTGTTCCACGGTAAGGAAATCCCCTTCCGTGCGCACATCCATCTCCAGATATCCCCATATGTTTTTCTTGATCGTAAAGGTCTCCTTGCGCGCTTCCTCAAGAGAGATAAACGCCCGGCTCTCCTCTTCTAATGTCAGGAAAATTTTTTCCTTCTGCTTGCAGCCTACAAGGAACTCTTCAAGCGCCTGCTGGTCTAACTCCCACCGGCGCATATTGTCGTAGAGCGCCTGTATCCTTCTGTCCTCATATTTTAAGATCTCATAAAAATCTCTGGAGCGGAACAGCTTCACCGCCTCGGCCGCGTCGCGGAAGGAGAGCTTTTTGAAATCGTCAAGGCTCTGGACCTTCCCGTAATTTGTCATCACAAACGGCTTTTCGATGACCGCCGTGAAAGCCACGTCGTACTCGCCGCCGTTGCAGACGATCGTAAACTTCCCGTGTTCCACATGCCCCGGAAGCAGACCGCTCCCGTCATATGTATAATAGATATTCACCGGATTGCCGTCAAAGCCCTGCTCGTCACAATGGATACGGTAAGAAGAGGGATAGACAAGGCCTCTTATTGTCCCCTCCCCCTGATTCTTAAGCGAAAAGCTTCCTCTATATTTTTCTCCCTCCCCAACGCGCATGATGATCCGCGTCTCCGGAAAGATAATCTCCGGCTGAGGGATATGGAAATCTCCTTTGGCAAAACGTTTGATCTTATTCTTCAAATCAGTCACCTACTCACAATTCTTGTTCCTGCCTAAAAGGCAAAAAACGCTACTATGAATTATAGCATCATTCATACGCCTCTTGCAATGGTAGA
>DWYT01000077.1 GCA_019118545.1 Candidatus Mediterraneibacter merdavium
CAGGAAATTCCCTCTGAGTGTGCGGGGCATTTTGTTCTTAATAAAAGAAGAAAGCCGACTTTTCATAAATAACATTTCCTTTGTGATCTGCAAAATTTTAGTATAGTATAGCATAATCGTTTTTCTTAAAACAGCGGAAAAAAGCGTAAAACGCCAACATCATAAAAAAGTACATAATTTCGTAGAAAAGTATATACTGAAAGAAGCGCGGGACTTAAAATCCGAAAATGCAGAGAAAAAAGGCAGAAAATCATAGACAAGTCCATGGTAAAGAAAAGAGGATTTTTTATAATAAAGACATAAACAGTGACTCAAAGGAGGAAAAAGAGATGAAGAAAAAGTTGGTCAGTGCGTTACTTGTAGCGGCAATGTGCGTGACCGCGCTCGCAGGCTGCGGGAATAACGCTGATGAGGCAAAGACAGAGGACACAGTTAAAGATGAAGCAGAAGCAGAAGAGGAAGTCTCTGCGGGCAGCAATACCGTTGTCGGGGCGGATGACGCGTCCACTGTGCTGAAATGGGCGCTCTGGGACGCGAAGACAGCTACATACTGGGAGGCAGTCGCACAGGCGTATGTGGATGAAAACCCGGATGTGCGCATCGAGATGACAGACCTTGGTTCCGCGGACTACCAGACAGTCCTTTCCACGGAATTGTCCGGATCAGGATCTGACTTTGACGTAGTTACCATAAAAGACGTCCCGGGATACGCGACACTTGTATCCAAGGGAGTGCTTGAACCGCTTAATGAGAGAATCGAAGCGGACGGCATTGACCTGTCTGCATACAACGGCATGACAGAGCAGGTTACAGTGGACGGGGAATTATACGAGCTTCCGTTCAGAAATGATTTCTGGGTATTGTACTACAACAAGGATCTGTTTGACGCTGCGGGAGTTGACTATCCGACAAATGATATGACACTGGAACAGTATGATGAGCTTGCGAGAGCAGTTGCGAAGACAGGCTTCGGCGATGATCAGGTATATGGATCACACTACCACACATGGAGAAGTGCGGTTCAGCTTTTCGGCGTACTTGACGGAAAGAACACGATCCTCGATGGAACTTATGACTTCACAAAACCGTACTATGAGATGGTGAAGAAACAGGAAGAAGACGGAATCTGCCGTTCTTATGTTGATACAAACGCTTCACAGCTTCACTACTCCGCTGCATTCTCAGAAGGAAATACAGCGACAATGAACATGGGTACATGGTACATCTCCACACTGATCCCGAGCCTTGCAAGCGGCGAGTATGATTCAGAGCTCTGCGGCAACTGGGGCATCGTAAAATATCCGCATCCGGAAGGCGTTGAGGCAGGCACGACACTTGGACAGCTTACAAGTCTGGCAATTCCGACGGTTTCTGACCAGAAGGATGAGGCGTGGGATTTCATCAAGTTTGCAGGCGGCGAGAAGGGCGCGGCAGCAGTTGCAGCAACAGGCGCATTCCCGGCGATCATGACAGATGAGGTTATTGATCAGCTCGCGAACATGGAAGGATTCCCGACAGATGAGGCGAGCAAGGAGGCTCTTCAGACAACAAACGTATATCTGGAGGCTCCGTATGCTTCAAATGTGGCAGAGATCAACACGATCCTCGATACATATCACAAGGATATCATGAACGGAGACATCTCCATTGATGAAGGAATCCAGAAGATGAACGAAGAGGTCAGCGCCCTGAAATAAATCAGTAAAAGAACGGAAACAATGTATAACTGCGATGATTTATAGCTAAAACTGAGCCGGCAATACTGTGTAAAGCAATATGCCGGCTCTTGTCGTAGAAAAATACATGTTTTCGTAGAAAAGTATATGAATATCTGCCGACATGCGGACACAGCTTAGAAAAAAACAGGAAATCATAGACGTGTCCATGGTAAAGAAATTATGTAATTTCTATAATGTTTTAGAGAAACAAGGAAAGGAGAGCGCGTATATAGCGCAAAAGGGTATGGAAAATTCAGCAGAATTAAAAAAGGGCAGAAAAGCGCGTGACAGAAATAGGGCGCTTGTGGCGTATTCATTTATCGCGCCGAACTTTATCGGTTTTGCAGTATTCACACTCGTGCCGATTGTCTGTGCGTTTGCATTGGGTTTCTTTAAGTGGGACGGAAACAATCCGATCCAGTTCGCGGGTCTGGAGAACTTTAAGAGGCTGACAGGGGATACGATGTTTTGGGCGTCCCTTAAAAATACGATCATTTACTGTATCGGTACAGTACCGCTTACGATGATCGCTTCTCTTGGACTGGCGATCATCCTCAACCAGAAGATCAAGGCGAGGGGAGTATTCCGTACAGTTGCATTCTTCCCGTACGTCGCTTCACTAGTGGCGATCACAGCGGTGTGGGCGATGATCTTCCACCCGAGCAAGGGACCGATCAACGCGGTTCTGTATTATGTATTCCATATGGAGGAGCTTCCGAACTGGTTCGGAAAAGATCTCATCCTCCTGACACTGATCTTATTTAGTATGTGGAAATATATGGGATATTACATGGTCATCTATCTTGCCGGACTGCAGGGGATCTCAGGAGAACTGTATGAGGCGGCTTCTCTGGACGGCGCCGGGACATGGCAGAAATTCCGCTATGTGACATGGCCCCAGTTAAGACCGACGACCTTCTTCGTTGTTGTCATGCTGACGATCAACTGCTTCAAAGTATATGATATTGCGATCATGCTGGCAGGCGGCGCGGACGGAAGACTCGGAACTTCTTCCACGGTACTTGTCTACTATATCTACCAGAAAGCATTCGTGGAATGGGATCTTGGATATTCCAGCGCGATCGCAATGGTTCTGTTCCTTCTTGTACTGATCATCACCCTGATCCAGTTCAAGGGGAATGCGAAGTATGAGAATTCATAAGTAAAAGGAAAGGAAGAGAAGAGATGACGAAGAAATCATCAATACATCGAAACAGAGTGATCGGGAAAGTCCTGATCTACGCGCTGCTCATCCTTATTACAGCGATCATGATCGTTCCGTTCCTCTGGATGCTGTCCGCTTCGATCAAAACAAATACAGAAGTGTTCAAAATCACGCCGTTCCAGTTCATACCAGATGTGCCTCAGTGGAGTAATTATCAGGAGATCTGGACAAAGATCCCGCTGGCAAAATTCATCGGCAACACCGTATTTTTGACGATCGTTGTGACATTGCTCCAGATGCTGACTAGCAGTTTCGCCGCCTATGCGTTCGCGAAGCTTCATTTTAAGAATAGGAACGCCCTGTTCCTTGCTTACATAGCAACGATCGCCATGCCATGGCAGGTATATATGGTGCCGCAGTTCATCATGATGCGCGGCATGGGATTAAATGATAAGCTGCTGGCAATGATCTGCCTTCAGGCGTTCTCCGCGTTCGGAGTATTCCTCATGAAGCAGTTCTATGAGGGGATTCCGGATTCCCTTTGTGAGGCCGCGCGTATTGACGGCATGAGTGAGTATAAGATTTATTCCACGATCATGCTGCCGCTGTCAAAACCGGCGCTGTCAACGCTTGTTATATTTACATTCGTAAACACGTGGAATGACTACCTTGGACCACTTATTTACTTAAAGTCAGAGGCAAAAAAGACGATCCAGCTCGGACTGAAAATGTTCATCGGGCAGTACGCTGCCGAGTACGGACTGATCATGGCAGGATCGATCATCACATTGATCCCGGTACTCATCGTCTTCCTTGCTCTCCAGAAGTATTTTGTAGAGGGCGTGGCTTCGACAGGTATCAAGGGATGATATAAAGGAGCAGTGGATATGGCTGACCGGATGAAAGAAAAGTTTGAGAATATCTTGTATTATCACAAAACAAAGATTCTTGCCGGTCTGGCTGCCGCTGCTCTTTTGCTTTACGCGGCTGCGGTGCTAGGCGGAGGAAGCGCTGATACAGTTCTTTATGGAGAGTCGGTCAATGTAAAGCTGTCTCCAGAAGATGTAGAGCAGGTCTGCGAAGCGGGGAGCCATGCTCTGGGTCTGGATGCCGGGAAGGAGCAGATCCTTTTTGAGACAGGCATGGAGATCGATGTGAAAAATCCGGATAATAACGCTATGAGCGGAAATCTGGAGAAGATGACCACAGCGATCTTTGCCCACGAGATTGATTTTATGGTCTGCACACCGGAGGTAATGGATTATTACGCGGGGAAGGATTCCCTTGAGAAGATCGATGCGCTTGCAGGAGCAGGCTCAGATGAGCTAGAGGAGCGGTTTGAAGAGAGTGAAGACAGCTCGGGAGAAAGAGCGGTCTACGGGGTGAATCTGAATGGGACAGCCTTAGAAGGCGCGGACAAAGATACTGTCTTTTGTATTTTCCGAAACAGTGAGAGGAAAGCGGATACCGTAGATTTTTTGGAAAGTATCATTCAGAAGAAGTAAGTTTTCAGGAGGAGTAAGCGATGAAGAACTTATTTAATATTGATAATCCGGTATGGGTATTTATGGGAAAGCTGGTAGATATCCTCATCCTTTCCAGTCTGTGGCTGCTGTGCAGCCTGCCGGTGGTGACGATCGGACCGTCCACGGCGGCGCTTTACTATGTGACGCTCAAGCTGGCGAACAATGAAGAAGGATATACGGTGCGCTCTTTCTTCCGGGCATTTAAGGATAATCTGATGCCGGGCATCCCCTTAGGGATCGGCGCGGTGCTTGTGGGGGTGTTCCTTGGCTGCGATCTGTATCTGTATTCGCAGATTGACGGGAAGGTTGGGATTGTACTTCTCTGGGGTACGCTCATTTTAACCTCGGTTTACCTGATGACGCTTGTCTACCTTTTCCCGCTTGTCGCGAGGTGCGATACGGACTGGAAACATATCCTTGTGATGGCATTCGTGATGTCCATCAAGAACTTCGGATGGACGCTCCTCATGATTGTGACTGCGGTCTGCCTCTTTGCGATCGGTCTCTTTGTGATGGCGCCGGTCCTTGTGATCGCCATTGGCGGGACAGCGTATATCCATGCAAAGATACTGAATCTGCTGCTTCGGGAATATAAGCTGGAGCTTTCCAAAGAGCAATAAGACAATGACAAAAAAAGAAAAGGAGAGAAATTATGCTTTATCCAAAAATAAACGACGCCCGGACAGTGATGGATCTGTCCGGAATCTGGGACTTTAAACTGGACAACGGGAAAGGATTCGATGAGGGGTGGACGCAGAAGCCGCTCTCTGATCCGCACAGGATCGCAGTGCCCGCTTCCTACAACGACCAGATCGAAGGCGTGGAATTCAGGGATCATTATGGCTGGGCATTCTACCAGAAAGAAATCGAAATCCCGAAGATGCTCCTGTCCCAGCGTGTGGTGCTTCGCTTTGGTGCGGTGACCCACAAGGCAAAGGTGTATCTGAACGGGGAAATGCTCTGTGAGCATGAAGGCGGATTCCTTCCCTTTGAGGCGGAGATCAATGATCTTGTGCATCCGGGGAAGAACCTGCTCTGCGTGGCAGTGGACAACCGGGTGGATTATTCCACGCTCCCCATCGGAAATGAAGTGGGAGCAGCTTTCTTCGGATCAGAGCTGCCGGATATCCCCAGTGTCAATGTGACGGTTCCCAAGCCGCACAATGCTCCGAACTTTGACTTCTTCAACTACGCGGGCATCAACCGCCCGGTCAAGATCTATACGACTCCGAAAGCGTATATCCGCGATATCGTACTTGTGCCGCAGATCGAAGGAGAGGACGCAAAAGTACGTTACACTGTGGACTGCTGCGCAGAGACAGAAGCAGATGTGATCGTACATTTTCTGGATGAAGAAGGGAATGAGGTGGCGTACGCCGAGGGAAGAGAAGGGACGGCGATCATTAAGAATGCCCGCCTCTGGCAGCCGGGAGACGCGTATCTCTATACCGCGAAGGCAGAGTTCGGTGAGGATCTCTATGAAGAGCAGTTCGGCGTGCGCTCGATCGAGATCAGGGGAACACAGTTCCTCATCAACGGCAGGCCGTTCTACTTCAAGGGATTCGGAAAGCATGAGGACAGCGAGGTGCACGGAAGAGGGATCAACGAGCCAATGAACGTAAAAGACCTGTCCCTGATGAAGTGGATGGGCGCCAACTCCTTCCGTACTTCTCATTATCCGTATGCGGAGGAGATGCTTGATCTGTGTGACCGCCTAGGAATCGTAGTGATCGACGAGACGTCGGCGGTCGGACTGAATTTTGGCTGGAATGATGAAGGGTACGCGAAGTTCAGGACAAAGGAGCATCACGAGCAGGTGATCCGTGATCTGATCGCAAGGGACAAGAACCATCCCTGCGTCGCGGTATGGTCTATCGCCAATGAGCCGGATACGGAGAAGCAGCCTCAGGCGGCGCACGATTACTTCATGCCTCTCTATCATCTCGCGCACGAGTGCGATCCTCAGGATCGTCCGGTAACGCTTGTGATCTGCCAGAATGATTACACAAGAGATATCACGGCCCCTAAGATGGATATCATCTGTGCCAACCGGTATTACGGATGGTATGTGTTCAGCGGGGATCTGGACGCGGCGGAACGCGCCATGAGAGAAGAGATGAAATACTGGGCGAAGCTGGGGAAACCGTGGATGATCACAGAGTACGGCGCGGATACCGTAGCAGGCATCCACATGGCGACCGGCAATATGTTCAGCGAAGAGTATCAGGTAGACTATTATAAAGCGATCAATAAGGTGCTTGATGAGTGCGACTTCGTTGTCGGTGAGCACGGATGGAATTTCGCGGACTTTGCCACCATTCAGGGAACGCTCCGGGTAGACGGAAATAAGAAAGGTGTCTTTACACGGGCGAGGAGACCGAAGCTGGCGGCGCACTATTTCAGACAGCGCTGGCATGAAGTGCCGGATTTTGATTATAAAAGGAGAGAATGATGAGAAAATTCAGTATAGCAGACTTTAGTTCGAAAAAGGCGGCAGAGCAGGCGCTTCTGGATGTATTAAATCCGCTGAAACCCTTTTACAGCGAGAGCGGGGCAAGGATCCATGTAGGGGTGACGAGCACACATTATGAGAATGACACCATCCCTATGGAGGCGTTTGCCCGCCCGCTGTGGGGACTGGTGCCATTCTGGACAGGAGGCGGCTCGGACGCGGAGTTTGAAGAGCTTTACCGGAAAGGACTGGAAGCAGGATCCGATCCCTCCCATCCGGATTACTGGCATACATGCAGAGACTATGACCAGAAATTCTGCGAGATGGCGGCCATCGCTTTCGGCATGCTTTTCTGTCCGGAAAAGGTGTGGGAGCCTCTCTCAGAGAGAGGAAAAGACAATCTGGTGGAGTGGCTGTGGGAGATCAACCGTCATGAGTGCTGCGCCTGCAACTGGCAGTTCTTCAGCATCATGACCAATGTGGCTCTTTATAAAGCCGGGAGACCTTATGATAAGAAGCGGCTGCAGGAGGGACTGGACTGCATTGACGCTTACTACGACACCGGAGGCTGGTACAACGATGGGAACGGCGGGGACAAGGATTACTATAATCCGTTCGTTATGGTGACTTACGGTATGGTCTACGCCCGTTTTATGGAAAAGGAAGACCCGGAGCGCTGTAGACGATTCATTGAGCGCGCGCTCACATTCGGAAAGGATTATATCTACTGGTTTTCGGAGGATGGTTCTACCTTTGCCTACGGACGTTCCATGACTTATCGCTTCGCGCAGGCAGCATATTTCTCTGTGTGCGTGTTGTGCGGCGTGGAGGTATTCCCGCTGCCGGTGCTCAAAGGAATACTGGCAAGACATCTGACGCACTGGCTGAACCTTCCCATCTGGGACAATGCGGACATCCTGACGATCGGGTACGCGTATCCTAATCTGCAGATGTCAGAGAGCTACAATGCGCCGGGTTCCCCATACTGGGCGATGAAGGCGTTCATGTTCCTCGGACTCCCGGAGGATCATCCCTTCTGGGCAGCAGAGTGCGCACCGCTGCCGGAGCTGGATGAAAGGAAATATCTGGAGTATGCGGGAATGGTTCTCCAGCGGGGGAAAGAAAACGTCGTCGCGCTGGTGCCGGGGCGGCTCGTGGCGGACGGACACAGCCATACAGTGGAGAAATACTCAAAGTTCGCGTATTCCAGCAAGTTCGGGTTCAGCATCATGAGATCCAATGTGACACTTGCGGAGTGCGCGCCGGACAGTATGCTGGCATTTGAGGCTTATGGATACTTCTTTGTGAAAGATGTGATCGATCCGGACTTTACCGTGTCGGAGGAGCGGCTAATTTTCTCATGGTCGCCCATTAAGGGCATCTATGTGAAGACGACCATTGAGCCTACGAAGACCGGGCATATCCGAACCCACGAGATCACCAGTAATGTGGAGTGCAAAGCATATGACGGCGGTTTCGCCGTATCTACGGATGACAGGAAGCCATATAGCCGCACAGAGAATGGGGATTCCTCCTGCGTGGAGAACGAGGACGGATATTGCAGTGTCAGGGCAGTCGAAGGAGATGGGGAAGGTCAGGTTCTGATCCCGGATCCGAACACGAATCTTATGGCGTCAAAGACCAGCATCCCGATGGCAGTATATGCGATTCGTCCGGGAGTACAGACGATAAGGACGCAGGTAGACTATCTGTAAGAAACAGGAGGGAAAGATGGAAGAAAGATTTGCCCCTGCGTGGCTTACTATCAGGGAATTTGAACATAGCGTTCCAAGGTGTATGTATCATAAGGAAAATGACGGCGGCTTATCTGACGGATGTACCGCGGGGGACAGCGGGGATCGGTTTCAAAATCTCCATGTCCTTGCCCGGGCGGAATTTCTGATCGATAAAAAGGACGGTCACGGTGAAAAAGCATCGCGGGAGGGCAGACGGATCTTAACAATCTCGGCGGACGATTATTATAAGCTGTATGTAAACGGTGAATACGCCGCGCAGGGGCCTGCCCCGGCATGGCCTGAAAAGTATTATTATAATGAGATCGATCTTTCCCCTTATCTTCGGGAGGGCAGGAATGTACTTGCCCTCCATCTTTATTATCAGGGACTGATCAACCGGGTGTGGAACAGCGGGGACGGAAGGTTCTCTTTTTTCTGCGAGGCGGAGGGGATCACGCTCAAATGGAAGTATGAGATCTGCCATGCCTACTCCGGGACAGTGACAGGGTATGACACCCAGTATCTGGAGGACTTCGACAGCCGGAAATGGCGGGAAGACTGGAAGGAGCCAGAGCTTGACGACAGCGGCTGGACTTTCGCTGTGCGGGCAGACTGGGCGGATTATCATTGTGCTTTGCAGCCGACGGATATGCTTCAAGTATACAGGAAGACGCCCGTCAGGATCGAAAAGACATCTTACGGATGGTTTATCGATATGGGGCAGGAGATAACAGGCGCGTTGCGGGTGCGCGCAGAGGCAGCGAGGGATGGCGCGAAAGCAGTGATCCGCTGCGGAGAAGAACTGGAAGAGAAGACGGAGGAACACACGGAAAAGCAGCCGGAAGAACCGCGTGTGCGCTATCGGATGCGATGCAACTGTCAGTATGAGGAGACATGGACGCTCAGAGAAGGGAACTGTCAGACGGAGCCTTATGATTATAAGGCGTTTCGTTATGCGGAGATCCTGTGTGGGGATGATGTCAGCGTGACGGATATAGAAGCGGAGATCCGGCATTACCCGCTGGATGAAGAACTGTGTATTCTCTCTTCCGGGAACAAGGTGCTGGATCAGATCTTTCAGATCTGTAAAAATGGTGTGAAATACGGGACACAGGAGGGATATGTGGACTGCCCGACAAGAGAGAAGGGGCAATATCTGGGCGATGCCATCGTAGCGTCCAGAGCACAGGTGTGGCTTACAGGAGACACAAGGATGCTGCGCAAATGTATCGGTCAGTTCGCGTCAACATCAGTGGTCTGTCCCGGTATCATGGCGGTGGCTCCCGGCTCATATATGCAGGAGATCGCGGACTTCTCCCTTTTATGGTCACAGATGCTCCTGACGGACTATCAGTTCACGGGAGATAAAGAATTTTTAAGTAAATATTATCCCACAGCGAAAGGGATCATCGAATACTTCCGCGCTTATGCGCGTAAGGACGGTCTTCTGGAAAATGTAGGTGAGAAGTGGAATCTCGTGGACTGGCCGGAGAACTTAAGAGACGGCTATGATTTCCCGCTGACCCGCCCTGTGGTGGGATCAGGATGCCACAATGTGATCAACGGGCTCTATATCGGAGCGGTAGGAACATTGGCTGAGATCGAAAAGATACTGGGATTGAAGGCAGAGCATATCAGCTTGTGGAACAACCTTAAGGACTCGTTTATGGCAGCTTTTTATAATGAGGAAAAGGGCCTGTTCAGGGACAGTACGACGGGCGGGCATTGCGCGCTGCACTCGAATATCTATCCTCTTTATTTTGGAATCTGTCCGCAGGAAAGGACTGAACATGTCGCAGATTTTCTTGTTGAGAAGGGCCTGTCCTGCGGTGTGCTGACCGGATATTTTTACCTGAAAGCTCTCGCCGCTGCCGGGAGATACGACGATGTATACAAGATGCTTGTCAATGAAAGCGAACACGGCTGGGTGAATATGATCCGCGAAGGAGCGACGACCTGTTGGGAGGCATGGGGAAAAGAGCAAAAGTGGAATACAAGTCTCTGCCACCCGTGGGCGAGCGGTCCGATTCCGGTGATCATTGAGGATATCGCGGGGTACATCCCAGATCCGGAGCAGGAGAGCGGATACCGGTATGAGCCGCATGTGCCGGAAGAATTGACAGAATCTTTCAGGATTCGGATACCTTTCCGCAACTATGTTCCATCGTAGGCTTGACAAATATGTCCTACATATGTAATATGTAAAAATGTATTACACATGTAGGATGTATTCGGAAAGGAGAAAAATCATTCGAAAGATTTGAATGTAAGAACATTATAATTATGAAAAGAAGAAAAAGGAGAATAAGAAGAAAAGATTTCAAAAACTGTATGATGCTGGCGGCAGGTTTGTCTGTATTGATTATTCCGCTCTTTGTTCTGCTGATCATGGAGGCAGTTTCGGCAGACGGGTATGAGGAAGACAATGGGATGCCCACAGTTGCTCCACTTGTTATTGAGACGGAAGAACAGGAACATTCGGTTGTTGATCTGATCAGCCTTTAAATGCTTCCATGGCAGGATTTTTTCCCGGGGAGGAAGCAAGAGTGATTGATCTGTTGTATGGATGTATCCTGCGGTCAGGAGGAGAATGCTCTGTGGCTCTGGCGGAAGCGGTTTCCGGATCAGAAGAGGAATTTACAAAATTGATGAATGTCAAGGCGGAAGAATTGGGGATGGAGGATACACATTTTACAAATGCTGTCGGTCTGCATGATGAAGAACACTTTTCTACAGTGGAAGATATCAGTACGTTATTGTTATATGCGTTGAAAAATGACAGATTTAAAGAAATTTTCTGCAGCGAGATTTATTCAGTACCACCGACAAACCGACATTATGCGGGATTTGCATTTCAAAGCAGCATGTTCAGTCTGAGGGGCAACTGGAATCTGTCAGTGGGACGGATCATAGGCGGAAAGACCGGATATACGGATGAGGCGGGACTGTGTCTGGCATCGCTTGCATGTATCGGCGGCGAGGAGTATATCGTGGTGACTGCGGGAGCGGACGGCGACCACAGTACAGAGCCTTATCATGTGTATGACGCCATAAATATTTATAATATGATTTAATTTTTTTTTACATAGCTATCTTACAAATGTAGGAAAAGGAGGAGCATGGACAGAAAAAATTCCAGAAGCATTGCGCTGCTCTTTGCATTAGGCATTATGTTTTTTATACTGATCGCGAGGCTGTTTTATCTGCAAATCGTGAAGGGGCAGGATTATGCGGACAATTTCCTTCTGCAGATCAGAAGAGAGATCACATTGCCCGGGACGCGGGGGAACATATATGACCGTAACGGCAGACCAATGGCTGTCGACCAACTGGCATGGTCCGTTACAATAGAGGATCAGGAGATATATGCCTCTGACAGGGAGCGTCAGCTTGCGCTGAACAGTAAAATATATAAGACACTTTGTATGATCAAAGAACACGGAGACGCTGTCCAAAATGTATTGTATATCCGGCCGGGGCAGGAAGGTGAATATGAGTTTACGGCAGAGGGGTTCACTCTTGAGCGGTTTAAAGCAGATATTTACGGCAGATTAAGTATTGAGGATCTGGAGGAACATGAGAAAAATGCGTCGGCGGAAGAGATTGTAGCAGCTCTCAGTGACAGGTTCTGCATTTATGAACATGAGGATCAACAGTACAGCAACAAGGAGCTGGATGAGTACGGATTGCCCGAGCAGTACGGGCAGGAAGAACTTCTGGAGATCTTAAGTCTGAGGTATGCGCTGTCTTTACACTCCTTCCAGAAATATCTTTCCGTGACAGTGGCGAAAGATGTATCAAAAGAAACAGCCGCCGCGATCATGGAAAGTCAAGGAGAACTTCCGGGAGTACATATACAGGAAGACAGCGTCAGAGTCTATGCGGGCGGGGAATCCTGTGCGCCGGTTCTCGGATATACAGGATTGATCTCATCAGAGGAACTGGAAGAAATGGAAGGGGAAGGGTATACTTCGAACTCTGTGATCGGCAAAGCAGGAATGGAACAATATCTGAACGATGTGCTTCAGGGAAAGGACGGGAAACAGGAGGTCTACGTTGACAATACAGGCAGGGTGACACAGGATCTTGGTGTGACGGAGGAAACCCGGGCAGGAAAGGATATCTACCTTACGATCGATCTGGAGCTGCAACAGAAGACTTATGAAATGCTGGAACAGAATATTAAGGAAATTCTTCTGGAGAACCTTATCAATGCAAAGACGTTTGACAAAACGGCAGTAAAGGATGCCGTGGAAATAAAAATACCGGTTTATGACGTGTATATCGCGCTTATGAATAACGGTCTTATAGATACCGCGCATTTTCAGGAGGATGAGGCGGCGGATACGGAGAAAAAAGTATATGAAATCTTCCTCTCGGGAAAGGAGCGCGTCCTTCAGGAACTGCAAAATCTGCTCAATGATCCGGAGAAGAAGTATAAAGATTTAAATAAAGAGATGCAGGAATACTGTGATTATATCATTGACGGACTTGACATGCTCAATGAGGACGACACCGGAAAAAGTTCTGATGTGCGTGAGCAGTGGCAAGAGGGGAGCCTCTCTGTGAAGGAGTACCTCGAGAAAATGGCAGAGGCAGGCATGATAGATCTGGAGAAAGTGAATGGGGAGGAACGCTATCTGACCGGGAAAGAAGTTCAGGAAACGGTGACGGATCACATCATGCAGGAATTGCGGTATAGCAGTGCATTTGATGAGCTGGTGTATAAATATCTGATCCAAAAGGATGAGATCCGTCCGGAACAGGTGTGTATGATCTTATATGAGCAGGGAACTCTGGAGCGGCAGGATGGAGACTTTGAGCAATGGCAGCAGGGAATGATCTCTTCTTATGAACTTGTGACCCGCAAGATAGAGAATCTGGAGATCAGGCCCGCTGATCTGGCGCTTGATCCGTGTTCCGGTTCGGCAGTTGTAACGGATGTCAAGACCGGGGAGGTTCTGGCATGTGTCAGCTATCCGGGATATGACAATAACAGGCTGGCCAATCAGATGGATACGGAATACTATTACAGGATTCACAGCAATGACGCGCTTCCACTGTATAACAGAGCCACACAGCAGTTATCCGCACCGGGATCGACATTTAAACCGGTCACTGTGATCGCGGGGATGGAAGAAGGCGTGATCAGCAGCGAAACATCGGTGATCTGCGACGGAACATTCGACAAAGTAAGTCCGCCGCTTAAATGCTGGAATCACACAGGACACGGAAATGTCAGCAACGCGGCCGGGGCATTGAGGCACTCCTGTAATGATTACCTGTGTGAGATATCCTATCGGCTCGGAATGCAGGAGGACGGAGCGTATTCGGACGAACAGGCGCTTACCCATATTCAGGATTATGCGAAGCTCTTTGATCTGGATAAGAAGAGCGGGATAGAACTGCCTGAGAGCAGTCCTCAGATCACGGACAGATATGCCATCCCCTCCGCGATCGGTCAGGGGACGAATAATTTCTCCACGGTCCAGCTTGCGCGCTATGCGACAACGCTTGCAAACCGGGGGAGCAGCTTCAGGCTGTCACTTATCAGCAAGATCGATGGAGTGAAAAAGGAGCCGGAGATCGAAAGTACGGTCGAGCTGCCGCCGGGGGTCTGGGATACGGTACAGACGGGAATGGAATGGTATATTCAGAATACCGGTATCTTTGAGGGATTTCCGTTGCCGGCAGCGGGAAAATCCGGAACTGCGCAGGAAGTAAGGACACGGCCTGACCACGGACTTTTTATCGGATTTGCCCCGGCGGACAATCCCGAGATCGCGGTGGCGGTCAGGATCGTGAACGGATATGCCGCAGATAAAGCAGTAGAGTGCGGCAGAAACGTGTTTGAAGCATATTTTGGATTGACGGCAGAGTAATCGGTATGAAATATAAAGAGACGGCACAGTGTATCTTCGCGGGAAGAGTACTGTGCCGTAGTTTGTGTTTCTGCAGAGCGTTTACAGAAGCGTATTCAGAATGTTCATCGTGATCTCGTATGCGGCGCTTCCGGTGGAATCCTCCGAGTCCTGCAGGTTTGCTGCAAAGCAGTAAATATGACCGTTGTCTTCGAGGAATCCGACGAACCATCCGTTGACATTCTCGCGGATCGCGGAACCGCCGGTGCCGGTCTTGCCGTAAAGCGTTCCAAGAGAAGTATCGGAGATGAACATGGCATCTTTGACAGCGGAAATGTTTTCCTCCTGAAAGTCCCATTTGTTGTGCAGAAGATCCGCAAGAAGGTTTACCTGCTCTACAGGAGAAATCTTCAGGGAAGCTTCCGACCAGTAATCACCGATGCCGGAAGTGAGGTCACAGTTCCCGTATGAGATCTGCCGGTAAAAACGGTTCAATGCAGCGTATCCGTTCTGACGGTCAAGCGTCTGGAAATACCAGTTTACTGAGTTCTGCATTGCGGACCGGAGCGTCTGATCCCTGTTCCATGCGTCGAACAGATACTCTGTCCCGTCCCATGTCATGCCGGAAGCATCCGGAGAGATGATCCCTTCCTCTAATGCAAACAGTCCGCTGTATATCTTAAAGGTGGAATCAGGTGATACCCGTGTGGTACTTAACTCTTTGTCATATATCTGATAATGGTCTTCTGTTACATCATATAAAACAAAAGTTCCCTTTTTGCCCTCGAAATAGGAAGACAGATCAATCTCCTGTACGTGCTCTCCTGAAAAATGATACGTGTCGTCAGGAAAGGCATATACTGTCAGAAGCGGACTTGCCGAATATACGAGCAGTCCTGCCAGCATCAGGATACAGATGCCTTTGAGCTTACGGGCGCGGGTCTCTGCACGGTACTGTGCGATCTCTTTCATGCGCTGTACGATGACCGATTTCTCGCCGCCCAGCAAAGAGAGCGGAGAGAGAGATACATTTCTCTGCAGTGTCTCAGCGAAACGTATCAGAGTAAGTCCGTAGCTGACGGCGCTTTCTTTGCCCACTGTCTGAATGACCGAATGGTCGCATGCGATCTCACGGTCTTTCTGCATGGTATGGAATCCATACCATACGAACGGGTTGAACCAGTAAATGATCCGAAGAGCGCAGCTTAAGTAATTTATGACAGTGTCTTTATGACGGTAGTGGAGCAGCTCATGTAAAAAGATAAAGCGCAGATCATCTTCCGGCAGCAGGATGTCCATATCCTGTGGGATAATGACAGTCGGCAGGATCAGGCCATAGGAAACAGGACTTGATATCCTGCAGGAAGCATATAGTCTGACTTCCCGCCGGATCTTTAATGCTTCCATACAGGAACGATAGCGCTCATACAGCTCTGGTTCGGTTTCCGCAGTGACCGGATAAGCCGCTTTTCTGATGGAGTGGATCTGATACATATTGCATGCAAAGTATAACAATGTGATCCCACATCCCGCGATCCAGACCGCATGGAATATGACATTCAATGTAAGGAACGCAGAGTCATCCACTGATACGGCAAAGTCTGAGAGACCGATCTTAGCGTCAGCAGTCAGTGCAGGAGCAGTATTTGATGCCGGATCTGCCGTAGCCGCTGCCTGCGGATGAAGAAGTCCCCGGAGTATCTCTGTAAGATGTCCCGGGCCGAAGGCCTGATAAGGGACAAACGGCAGGAGCAGGGCAAGGATGAACACATACCAGATATGGTACCGGCTTCTTGCGGTTATGGACCGCTTAAACAGTCTCCTGAACAGGAAGAGGATTCCTGTTACGGCTGTGATGACAAGATTGCATAACAAAAAATGAAATGAAAATGTCAAGCGTCTTCACCTCTTAACTTTGAATCAATTAACTGATACATCTTTTCCAATTCCGCGTCAGAAACACGGGAGCCGGACAATAAGGAAGACAGCAGCGAGGAGGCCTCCCCATTATAAAACCTGTCCAAAAAGTGATTGTTCTCCTGTGACAGATATTTCTTCTGTGAAATAACCGGATAATAATAATACATCCGTCCTCTTTGCTCATAAGCGATCACATGCTTCGCGGCAAGGCGGGAAAGCAGTGTGTGGATCGTCTTCTTGCTCCAGTTGTGCGATGCGGGAACCCGGTCGCATACGTCATTTGTGCTGATCGGCGACTCATCCCATATGATCTTCATGATCTCGTATTCGGCTTCTGATATCTGAGGAAGTTTTTCCATATTGCAGCACTCCTTAATCTTACTTATGTAGTAATTATAAATAATAATGCCGAACCGGTCAATAACAAAATTGCAAGACTTATTGTCGATGCGAAGAATTGTTGCTAAAATGGTATGCAGCGGATGATTCTCCGATATAAAGAAAGGGGCAGAAGGCTATGAGATTCCACATGATCCTATGTGATGACGTTCCAAAGGCGGCAGTGCGGGAAGTTCTGGAGGAGAGAGGACACGATGTCGTAATCTGTCCGGAAAAGGCGGACGGTCAAAGTAAAGAAAGCGGCTGTAGGCAGAAGGCAGAGGGGACATTTACGCTGCGCATAGAGAAGATGTCTTCCGGACAGCAAAGCGGCTTTGAAATCAGGAAGAGCGGAGACGACATCCGTTTTTATTACAGAGAGAGGATCGATCTTTTTCACGGACTGGGAAAACTGCTGGCAGTGCTGGGGGAAAACGGGCCGACAGACAGCGGTTCTTCTGACATGGATTTATCAGACGGTGACTTTTCGGGCGGTATCTCATCGTTTGAAGAAACATTTCACATCAAGAGCGAGAGCCACTCCAGTCACGGCGTACTCTACGACTGCTCCAGAAACGGAGTCTTAAGACCAGAGCGGATCAAACGCTACATCCGCTTTCAGGCATTGATGGGACTGAAATGTATCTATCTGTACACAGAAGATACTTATGAGATAAAAGACTATCCTTACTTTGGCGCGCTCAGGGGACGCTATAAAAAGGAAGAGATACAGGAATGTGACGAGTACGCGCGGCTGTACGGCGTGGAGCTGATTCCCTGCATCCAGACACTGGCGCACCTGCGCACTGCGCTTCGCTGGCCGAAGATGATGTCTTATCGGGATGATAAGGATATCCTCATGGTAGGGGAAGAGGAGACGTACAGGCTGATCGAGGCGATGTTAATGAGCGTAAAAGAGATGTACCACTCCCGCAAGATCCATCTCGGCATGGATGAGGCGTGGTACTTAGGCTATGGGAAATACCGCTTAAAATATGGAATTGCCGGACAGGGTGAGCTGATAAAACAGCATCTTGACAGGGTGATGGAGCTGTGTAAAAAACATGGATTCGAACCCATGATCTGGAGTGATATGTTCTTTGCCACAGCAGGACACGGTGATTATTACGGTGTGCCTAAGGAGTATGAATGGGCGGAAAATGAAAAGCCGGATTCCGATATCGCGCTTGTGTATTGGGATTATTACGGACACGATCCGAAAAGATATGAAAGAATGGCGGCGCTGCACGGAAAGCTGACGGATAAGGTTGTGTTTGCCTGTGGCGGATGGATATGGAACGGGATCGCTCCCAACTACGCCAAGGCGATGGACAGTATGAGGTGTGGCTTCGAAGGGATAAAAGGCAGCAGGGTGAAGGATACTTTCCTTACCCTGTGGCTGGATAACGGAGCGGAGACGCCGATGGACGCGGGACTGCCTATGATGGCGTATTACAGCAGACAAGCGTACGGAGAGAATGAGGGAAAGTCCACAGAACAGCAGGAGAAGGAGACGGAACAGTGGTTCGCCGCCCTGACGGGAATGTCATGGAAGGATATGCTGCTTCTGGATCGTTTTGACCATATCCCGGGGACAACGAAAGAAAACAGAGAGTTCGCGAATCCGTCCAAGATGCTTTTTTATCAGGATATTTTAGCCGGTGTATTTGACGGCGAGTTCGAAAAAGGAGAACTGAACGGATATTATGCAAAGCTGGCGGAGCGGCTGGAAATGATACGCGGGGAATTGTTCTCCTACTATGCGCTGTTGGCGAGGATACTGTCTGTGAAATGTGATATGGGCATACGAGTGCGCAAGGCATATCTAAGCGGAGACAGAGAGACTCTGCGGATGATCGCGGAACAAGAACTGCCGAAGCTGAGAGCGCTTGTCGGAGAATTAAGGTTACAGAGAGAAAAGATCTGGTACAGGGAATATAAACCAAACGGATACGAAGTGCTCGACATCCGCTTCTCCGGCGTGGAGGCAAGACTTCGGACTGCGACGAGGAGGATTAAAGAGTATCTGGACGGAGAAATTAAAAGTATAGAAGAATTGGAAGAAGAACGTATCCCCTATACGGCAGAAGAGGGTGTGCGTTCAAGCTGCAATCTGTGGGAAAATATTGTCAGTGCAGCGAATATAGAGGGCGTGTAAAATTTTATTCGACTTAGAAGGGAATGTACTTTTTCCATCCCCTGCAAAAAATAGGGTCAAAATACTTGCAAAAATACTTAATCTATGGTAATATGTAAAACGCTGTTAGGGAGATCAGACACTAACTGCAAGCATTTTGGCCCCGTGGTCAAGCGGTTAAGACATCGCCCTTTCACGGCGGTAACACGGGTTCGATTCCCGTCGGGGTCAGACTTTACGCCGATGTGGCTCAATTCAATAAGATTGACTGTGTCAATCGCAGGCAGAGCCTGATTACAGATCAGTTGCTCTGCAAAAATAATAAAATATGCCGATGTGGCTCAATTGGCAGAGCAGCTGATTTGTAATCAGCAGGTTATCGGTTCAAGTCCGATCATCGGCTTTGTTCCTTCGGGAACAGTCATTATTTGGACCTTTAGCTCAGTTGGTTAGAGCAACCGGCTCATAACCGGTCGGTCCTGGGTTCGAGTCCCCGAAGGTCCATTTGCACGTAAGCGTCCATAGGACAGACGCTAAGTGCCGAGGCCCAGTGGCTCAGTTGGTTAGAGCGCCGCCCTGTCACGGCGGAGGTCGAGAGTTCGAGTCTCTTCTGGGTCGTTTCCCATCGGCAGATGGGATACAATTTGATATTTGCCGCAGTGGCGGAACTGGCAGACGCCCGGGACTTAAAATCCCGTGGGTAGTGATACCCGTACCGGTTCGATTCCGGTCTGCGGCAGTTGTGTAAGGTGCTTCAAACCCTTGTAAACAGAGGGATTGAAGCATTTTTTGTTTTTTTAAAAAGTTGTACAAAGCTGTACAGCCCGCAAATACAGGGATCATGCCGTGTGTTGACTGCGAGTATGCACCAACTGAAAGACTGCTTTTGCATCGTGGGAGAAGTGCAAGGACATACACTTGCAGGTATTGGGGTATCGCTTGCAAAGAAAAAAAGCAGCAAACGGAGTTTTGACCGCATATCTTTTTACTGTTTCTCATATCGTTCTTTTATTCTAAAATCATCTCGTTGCAGAGAGGAATTCTGCTATTTTATTATATTCCTTTTATAGTTTTGAATGGTCTACTGTAATCATGCAGAAAATAGGCTAGACAGCAGAACACTGCGGTTTTTGTTATGATCTTCCTTTTTATCTGCATAGCTCTTTTGTGTTCACAACAATGGGGTAACTATATAGTGCCTTACTATATAGTGAATTACTATATAAAGATTTATTAAATATACTTTGTGTAGAGGTGCTGAGCATGAATTATGGGCATTTGGAATTAAGGATAGAAGAACTGTTGCGAGAAAAAGGTGTTAGTAAAAATACCATTTGTAAAGAACTGGATATACCGAGATCCAATTTTAATAGATATTGCAGAAATGAGTTCCAGAGACTGGACGCCAATTTAATCTGTAAACTGTGTGATTACTTTGGGTGTGAAGTCGGGGACTTGATTTGCTATGTAAAAGAATAATTCTAATTGCTTTTCCAACAGAAAAGTCTGATTCCGAGAAGAAAGGTGATTAAAAATATGGGGAAATATAAAAAATTTTTAGACAGACAGGTATTCAAGCATTATGTTTCCTTGGGTGGCAGCTGCCATGTGGCGGCGTCAATGGCAAAATTGGGTATCAGAAATTTTTCCGGTCCCTTTGATTGGTATATCAGTCCGTTGAGGGGCGTTCTGCAATGTTTGGATATGGATTTTGACGGCTTTTTAAGTTTGGAGAATCTTAAAGTTTCGGATAATCAAAGGACATTTATAGATACAAAATATGAGTTTAATTTTCCACATGAAATTAAACGTTCACTTGAGGCTGATTATGATGAAATATATGAAAAATACCAAAAAAGGATAAGCAGATTCAGAACTATAATAAAGGAACCAACTTGTTTTATTCGATCCACACAGGAACATGAAATTCCATATATCAAAGAAAATAGGAAATGGATAGATTCAATAATAAAGCGGTCCAACAGTGAAAACGAAATTATTTATATCGTTCAGAATGTTTCAGAGAGTCATCAATTGAGTTATCCTTTTTTTGCAGCTGAGTATCAATACGTGTGGTATTTTAACCGAAGAAGCCTTAGGACTCTATTTGATAGTAATGCTGAACTGAGGAATTTCCTTGTGGAACACTATAGTGACGAAGAAAGGAAGAAGAATCTATTCTTTGATTTGCAAGAACAGAACAAAACATT
>DWYT01000078.1 GCA_019118545.1 Candidatus Mediterraneibacter merdavium
CCTGTACGGCACAAGAAAAACGCAGATACCCACACCGGAATTTGTCATCTTCTACAACGGGGAGGAAGAACGCCCGGAGCGGGAGACGTTAAAGCTTTCTGATCTGTATACCTTTCGGGAAAAAGACAAAGAGCAGGGGGAAGAGGATGGAAAGACAGGAAAAGCAGACTTTAAGTTGGAGCTAAAGGCGGAACTGCTGAATATCTGCGGGGATAATAACAGGGCGCTGAAAGAAGCCTGCCGCACACTCCGCGAGTATGCCGTCTTTACGGATAAGATGCGGAAGTATACAAAGACGATGGACATCGAAGCAGCGGCGGAGCGCACCATTGAAGAGTGTATTCAGGAAGATATCTTACGGGAGTTTCTTACAAAGCACAGAGCAGAGGTGAGGACAGTGAGCATATTCGAATATGATCAGGAGAAGCATATGAGACAGGAACGCGAACAGGCGTGGGAGGATGGCTGGGAGGCCAGAATAACAAAACAGATCAAGATAAAGCTGAAAAAAGGAAAAACCATTCCCGAGATTGCGGAAGAGCTTGAGGAAGAGGAAACGGCGATCAGGGAAATTGTGGAAAAGCTATAGATGCGGCCCATAAAGGTGCAGCAAAAGGACAGCAGGGGGGAATAATGGATAAATCGGTAAAACTCAGGGCGTATCCCGTCTCGACAGAGGATATTCTTCCTACCTGCTAGATGCAGAATGATTGGAGAACAGCTTTATGAAAAGGCTGTTCTTTTTTTGCTTTTTATTCTCCGATTATTCTGACAAAACACAGATTTCAAGAAACAGGTCATTTTATTCTATATTCTTTCAGAAAATCCCCCTGATATAATCACAATATATGACTATTGAAAGGCAGGGAAGAGCTATGAAAATCCACAACCCTATTTTAAAAGGATTCAATCCTGATCCCAGTATTGTAAGGGTGGGGGATACGTATTATCTTGCTACCTCTACATTCGAGTGGTGGCCCGGAGTTCAGATTCATGTTTCAAAAGATCTGGCGAACTGGAAGCTGATCACCCATCCGCTGAATGAAAAGCGTCTTCTGGATATGACGGGAAATCTGGATTCCGGCGGCGTCTGGGCACCTGATCTGTCCTATCATGACGGGAAATTCTACCTTGTATATACAGATGTCAAGGTGACGGACGGAGCCTTTAAGGACTGTATCAATTACCTTACGACGGCAGAGGACATCATGGGGCCGTGGACGGACCCGGTTGTCCTGAATACGGCGGGATTTGACGCTTCTCTATTCCACGATGACGACGGGCGGAAATATCTGGTGAACCAGTATTGGGATCCGAGGGGCTTCCGCCATCCGTTTTATGGTATCATGTGCACGGAATACTCCGAGGAAGAGAAGCGGCTGACCGGGAAGCCGTGGAATCTTTATAAAGGAACGGAGGAGAGATTCGTAGAAGGGCCGCATCTTTATAAAAAGGACGGATATTATTATCTGTTCGTGGCTCAGGGCGGAACTGAGTACGCCCATCAAGAGAGAGTCGCAAGGGCAAAGTCACTCCATGATACTTTTGAGACACAGCCGGGAAGACCGCTCCTCACGACGCTGGATGCGCCGTGGCATCCCATCCAGAAGGCGGGGCATGGGGCGCTAGTGGATACGCCAGAGGGAGAGTGGTATTTCACACATCTTATGGGAAGACCTCTCCACCATGACAATGAATCATCCGTTGATCCAAGGGGCTGGTGCCCGCTGGGAAGAGAGAGCGGGATACAGAAGCTTTACTGGGACGAGGAAGGCTGGCCTCACATCGAGGGAGGGTACAACGGACAGGCAGAGGTGGATATCCCCAAAGGCGTAGAGGTGTGTCCGTATGAACCGACTTATCCTGTGAAAGATGATTTTGTTGATACAGAACTTAATATCAACTTCCAGACGCTTCGTACCCCTCTTGGAAATGACATAATGTCTCTTACGGACAGACCCGGGCATCTGAGGCTGTACGGTCATCAATCGCTGGCATCCACATTTACACAGGCGCATGTGGCGAGAAGATGGCAGGCATTTGAGTTTGACGCGGAGACAAAAGTTGATTACCGCCCGGAGACGATCCAGCAGTTTGCAGGTCTTAGCTGTTACTTTAATACGCAGAACTGGTCCTGTATACAGGTGACGTGGAATGAGAAGTACGGGCGTGTGATTGATGTAGTATACACGGATTTGGGAAAGACATTCAGCGTCTTTGAGGAGGAGCCGGTTCCCGTCCCAGAGGATGCGGACTACATATATCTGAAAGTGGAAGTAAGAGGGATCTCTTATTGGTATTACTATTCCTTCGATGGGGAAAACTGGACGAAAGTGCCTTACCGCTTTGATTCGGCGAAGCTGTCGCAGGAGTATATAAAGGCAGTATATGACGCGGCGTTCACAGGGGCGTTTGTGGGAATGTTCAGCGTGGACGGACTGGGAACAAAGATTCCGGCGGATTTTGATTATTTTGTATACAAGGAACTATGACAGCTATAAGGTAAGAATTTTAAAGAATCCGGACAGATGGTTCCATAGAACTTTAAAACCCCCGGTGCTAAGATACATACAAGATCGGCAGCGCCGCTACATAACGGCGGCAGTAATGGTTTGAGTAGATAGGAGGAAATGAAAATGAAAAAAAGATGGATGAAGCTGATGAGCCTTTCTCTGGTGGCGGTGATGAGCGTGTCACTGGCAGCATGCAGCTCAGGCGGAAATGGCGGGGGAAGCTCTGACGACAGTTCCGCCAGTGACGACAAGACGATTACATACTGGAATATCGGTACAGAGGGCGCGGACAAGGCGGCTCTTGAGTGCGCGGTAACCGCGTTCAATGAGAACACAGATTCAGGATACACAGTGGAGAACGTTGCGATCCAGAATGACAACTACAAGGAAAGACTGGTCGTAGCGATGAGTTCCGGCGAGTGCCCGGATATGTACACAAGCTGGTCGGGCGGCCCGATGAATGAGTATATTGACTCAGGGTTTGCCCAGCCTCTTGACGATTTATATGAGGAGTACGGACTCAAGGATACCTTCATGGAGGCGGCTGTCGCACAGGCTACATACAATGACAAGATCTACGCGGTGCCGACCTACAATGTATCTCTGGCAGGAATTTTCTACAACACAGAGATCTTTGAGAAATATAATCTCGAGGTTCCCACGACACTCTCTGAGTTAGAGGCAGTATGTGATACTCTCGTAGAGAATGGAATCACACCGTTCGCGCTGGCAAACGCTACAAAATGGACAGGATCCATGCTGTATCAGTGCTTAGTGGCAAGATACGGCGGTCTGGAACCGTTTCAGGCAGCGGTGGACGGCTCGGGAAGCTTTGAAGACGAGTGCTTTAAGTGGGCGGGCGAAAAGATTCAGGAATGGGTTGAGAAGGGATATTTCCCGGATGGCGTGAACTCCCTTGATGAAGACGCGGGACAGGCAAAACAGCTCATGTATCAGGAGAGCGCGGCGATGATGCTCATCGGTTCATGGTATACAGGGACATTCTCAACAGACAGCCCGGAATTCTATGAGAAGATTGACTGGTTCTCATTCCCGGCAGTAGACGGGTCTGACGCGGATGCCACGATCCAGATCGGCACGATTGGCGACCAGTTCGTATCCTTCAACTGTACAGGTGAGAAGCTTGAGGCGGCATTTGAGTGCGCGTCCTATTACGCGTCTGATGAGGCGCAGCAGGTTATGGTAGAGAACGGCAAGATTCCGCCGACAAAGAATGGGGAAAGCCTGATCACAGACCCCATCTCCAAGAAGGTGCTCGAAGCGGCGAACGGCGCTTCCTCTACACAGCTCTGGTGGGATCAGTACCTTGCGCCTGAGGTTGCGCAGGTACACCTTGACACATGTCAGGAACTGTTTGGGCTGACCATCACTCCTGAGGAGGCAGACGCACAGCTTCAGGCAGCTATAGAAGAATACAATGCGGATAAGGAAGCAGAGTAAAACAGGATCTTCGGCAAAAGGGGTATTGTTCCGCAATGCCCCTTTGCTCATCAGGAGGTAAATAATGAAGAAAAACGGAACTTCCCTTGCCGTAAGGCGGCAGCGGGAGACAAATAAAGTGGCGGCCGTCTTCCTGATACCGGTCATACTGGTGCTCGTAGTGTATATCTTCTATCCGATCGTAAATACATTTCAGATCAGCACACTGGACTGGAACGGGATTTCCGCTGACTCAAAATTCATCGGTATTGACAACTGGATCAAACTGGTGAAGGATAAAGACTTCTGGACGGCGTTTTTGAATAACATCAAGGTGATGCTCCTCTCTATTGCCATTCAGATCCCGTTGGGACTTGCCATGGCCACATTCGTAGAATTTGCGGGAAAGAAATCCACCATATTCAAGATCATCTGGTTCATCCCGCAGCTAATGTCCTCAGTGGCGATCGGTTTCCTGTTCTCTTACGCACTGGCAACCAACGGCGGTATCATCAGCAGTATCTCACAGCTTTTCGGAGGGGGCAATATAGATCTGTTGGGTAATCCGCATACCGCGCTTTATACGGTCATCGGAGTTATCGCATGGCAGTTCACACCTTTTTACATGGTCTATTGTGTGGCCGCTTACACGAATATCTCAGAGGATGTGTACGAGGCGTCTCTTGTGGACGGAGCCACGAAGGGACAGTATTTCTGGAAGATCGCGCTTCCGCTTTTGAAGCCTTCTCTTAAGAGCGCGGCCATCTTATCCATGGTTGGTTCTCTGAAATATTTTGACCTGATCTATGTTATGACAGGAGGCGGACCGGGAACATCTACAGAGTTGATGGCCACCTATATGTATAAAGAGTCATTCGCGAACTTTAATATGGGTTATGGTTCGGCAGTGGCAGGAGGCATGTTCATCCTGATTACACTGATCTCTCTGCTGACCATGCGGGTTCTGAACGGAAAGGAGGACTAGAGGATGAATACAAAGATCAAGAGCAGGATATCATGGACTATTGCGGTTCTCCTTGCTGTAGCGGGGCTTATCATAGCGGTCGTTCCTTTTATATTCATGATCCTGAACTCATTTAAAGATAAGTTTGAGATGCTCACAAAAGGAATATTCGCTCTGCCGGAACAGTGGAGTCTGGAGAATTATAAAACTGTGCTGACAGCCAATTTCCCGCAGTATTTCCTCAACAGTGTGATCGTGCTGGCGATCTCGCTTGTGCTCCTTCTCTTTATTTCGGCATGCGCGTCTTACCCACTGTCGAGGATGAAATTCAGGGGAAACGGACTGATCTATTCCATCGTGGTGGCCTGTATGGCGATCCCGGTGCATATCACGTTGATTCCCGTATTCAGGATGTCCCAGACCTTTCATCTGTACGATACGATCTGGGCGCTGATCGGCCCTTATGTGGCGATGGGAGTGCCGATATCGGTGTTCATCCTGACAAGCTTTATGAAGAACATCCCAAGAGAGATCGAGGAAGCCGCCGAGATTGACGGATGCAGCAAGTTTAAGATGTTCTTTAAGGTCATGCTCCCCATGGCGAAACCGGGATTGTCCACACTGGCGATCTACAATGGCGTGACCATGTGGAACGAGTATATTTTCGCGTATACGCTGACCCAGAGTGCGGGCAGCAGGACGCTCCCTCTGGCAGTGTGGGATTTCAAGGGGCAGTATTCTATGGACATCCCCATGATCATGGCAGTGCTTACGCTGACAGCGCTCCCGATGATCATCCTGTTTATCTTCGCGCAGGATAAGCTGATCAAGGGCATGACTGCGGGCGCTGTAAAAGGATAGCAGGATATGGTATACTCCTGAATATGATACCCTCAGTCTCAAGAGTATGTGAGGCCTCTTTAGGCTGAGGGTGTATAAAGGAAAGGGGCAGCCCGGATGAGAAGAGACGGAACAGGCTTTAACAACTGGAATCTGGAGAAGAAGATAAGGGTGGTTGTGTCGTTGGCGATCAGCGGGACATCCATTCTTGTGCTTTTTATCATATTGATGACAGAGGTAATTCTGATCATGAACCAGTCTTCGGATACAATCAGGGGACAGATGGAGGCAACGGCATCCAACTATGACGATACGCTGGAGCAGTATAAGAGCTTTGCCATCGCTCTGGTTATCAATGAAGATATACAGAATTATTGTTCGGGAAAGTCAGGGAGCGGGGATCTTACAGAGGGGCTTAACAATGAATTATGGAATATGCTTAATATCCAGAATAACCTGAACTTTACAGCGATCGTCCGAGGTGAGGAGGAAGGCTATATTTACAGGGGCAGGACGAGCATAACCGACGCTCGGTTTGAGCAGGCGTACAGCAATGATCTTGAGAACAGTATCCCGGCCAAGGGAGACGCCGCGATGCAGATAAGCTTTGGAAATTTCTACCACCGCGCCGGAAAGTATACCCTGACCCTGTATTATCCGGTGTATTCTACAACGAACATGGTAAATGAGTTGGGGATGCTTGTCATGAATATCGATGATTCTTTTATGAGCGGGATGCTGCAGCAGGGCGTCTCAGGGGAAGAGACGGGGATGCTGCTGACCGACCAAAGCGGAAGGATCGTTTCAGGGAAAGAGGAGGAAAGAATCGGAGAGCAGGTATCATTTGCGGACAGGCTGGAGGGGGATTCAGGGAAATTCTGGGCGTTTGGAAAGCTGGTACAGTACCGGAGGATCGGAAAATGGAACTATTATCTGGTCAATGAGATTACACTGACTGAATTGATAAAAAGCAGTTTCAGCGTGATCGGTCTTCTGCTTGTATTCATCTGTCTGATCACGATGTCGGCGATCTGGCTCATCGGCCGTCTGATCCGCCAGTTCTACCGCCCCATCAATAAGGTGGTCACCACCATGGGCGCTGTAGAGGAAGGCAGGCTGGAGGTAAGGATAGATTCCGCCGGGATGGAACCGGACAGCAGACGGCTGGCAGAAGGCTTCAACTCCATGATGGATGAGATCAATGTGCTCATGGAACAGGTGAAAGAAGAGCAGCACCAGATGGAGCAGATCCGTTTCAATGCCTTGCAGTCACAGATCAAGCCTCATTTTCTCTACAATGCACTGGAATGTATTCACTGGCAGGCAGTTGCAGACGGGAATAAAAAGATATCGGTGCTCGTAAAAGCACTGGCTCAGTATTACCGCATCTGTCTGAGCAAAGGGAAAGAGGTGATCCAACTCAGCCGGGAGCTAGAGCATGTGAAAGCATATATGACGATCCAGCAGATGCGCTATGGCGATATCATTTCCATGGAGCTGGATATCCCGGAGGAGTTTCAGGCGCTTGAGATCCCAAAGATGACGCTCCAACCGCTTGTGGAAAACTCTATCTACCATGGAATACGGGTAAAGGAAGGCAAGAAAGGCAAGGTCGTGATCTCGGTAAAACGAAATGGAAACGAGGCGGAGATCTATGTGTCTGACAGCGGAACCGGGATGAGCGGAAAAGCGATCGAGGAAATGAACCGCTTAGTGTCCATACATGACGATTCCTTTGGATATGGCGTCAGAAATGTAAACAAGCGTATTGAGCTGATGTTTGGAAGTCTGTACGGACTGCGTTTTATTGAGAATGAGACGGGCGGAGTCACTGTAAAGATACGCCTTCCTATCAACCGGGGAGCGGAAGCGCCGGACACGAAGGATGTAGAAAGCGTGGAAAATACAGACGGTATGTAGGATAAAAATGACTGACGGGAGGATGCGGCATGTATAAAATGCTGATCGTGGATGATGAACAGATGATCCGCATGGGCATAAAGGAAGGCATAGAATGGAAAAAAATGGATATTGGAGAAGTGTACACCGCCGCCTCTGCCAGCGAGGCCCTGCGTATTATCAGGGAAGAGCGCCCCGAGCTTATGATCACGGATATCAGTATGGCGGAGATGACGGGACTGGATCTGATCCGCGAGATACGCCGGAGAAAATATGTCATAAGGATCATCGTACTGACAGGGTATGACAGCTTCAACTATGCGCGCCAGTGTTTAAAGATGCAGGTGCAGAATTTCCTACTAAAGCCTGTGGACGAGGAGGAGTTGACAGAGAGTGTCCGTCAGCAGGTGGAGTATTTAAAAGAGATGAAGCACCGGGAAGAGCAGAGCATCATGCGGAAGAGAACAGAGGGAAGCCGTCAGCAGATGGAGTTGGAAAGACTGCTCCGGAGCCTGATCACACGGGAAGAGGTCAGTGTGGCGCAGATGTGCGCGGATTTTCACCTGAATAAAGAACAGGAGATGTGTGCGGTGCTTATCCTGCAGGACATGGATATGGGTGAAGAGGACAGGAATTTCCGTCTGCTGACACTGAAAAATATATGTATAGGGCTGATCGACGCGCGCAATGAGGGGCTGACCTTTCTGGATCATGCGGGGCGTATCGTTGTTGCGGTATATCAAAAGGAAGAGGAGGGGGATATCACGGAGACTCTGGCCTGCCTGAAAAATATTCTCGAGGATGAGGATAACAGTAAGGTGAAGTTTATTAAGGGGAGTACTGTCAAAGGATTTGAACAGCTTTATCTCTCATATAACGACGCGGTCTGCCTTCTGGATTCTGAGAGGGCGGAGTTTGACGCGATCATCAGTGACAGCGCAGGAAATGAACGCCAGCATATTTTCAGGGATGTGTATGAGGAATTTAAGAAAGCCATGGTAGAAAATACGGCGAACTGCGAACATGTGCTCCACATTTTTGACCGTTTCCGGCGTGCTGCGGAATCATACAATATTTCCGATGTGATGCTCAAAAGGCTTTGCTTTGAGCTTGCCTCTTCTGTGATGTTCGCTTATACGATGGATACAGGGGAGAGCCGTTCGAATCTTCTGGAAAGCGTGAACCGCGCCCTTTTAAGCTCCGGCAGAGAGGAGACGATGAAGGTGATGGAAGGGTTTCTAAGCGGTCTTCTCGGGGACAATGACGCGTCGAAGGAGAATAATGAGATCATCTCCCGCGCCAAGATCTATATCGGGGAGCACCTTGAAGAAAATCTGTCCGTCGCTGTGCTGGCCGAGAGCTTCTATGTATCGCCGAATTATTTTTCACGCCTTTTTAAGCGGGTTGAAGGAGAAGGCTGCAACGAGTATATTGTGCGAAAGAGGATCGAGAGATCCATGTCTCTGCTTGAGACGACGACTTTAAAGACAGGGAGGATCGCCATGATGGTGGGTTATAATGACACAAATTATTTCTCCATCGCGTTTAAGAAGCACACAGGGATGTCGCCGACAAAATACAGAGAAATGTGCAGAGAAAAGGGAGGAGCGTGAGATGGCAGTGACAAAAAGAAGAAAAGGCGCGGCATTTCCGGTGGTATCCGCGGCTGCGCGACTGATAGCGGGGGTATCATTTACGGCGGCGCTGGCCCTGTCAGGATGCGGAGAAACGGAACATCAGAGAAAAGAATTAAATATCGTGGAGCACACTTCTCTCATGGAGAAATGGAAAGATGAGCTTCCGGCAGACGGGACGGTAGAAGTGGCGTCCGCGTCTGTGAGAGGGCTGTCGCTCGAGAGAGGAGAAGAGGAGATATTTACTGTTGCATACGAGCCGGGAGAGTACAAGCCATCCTATGATTATTGGGAGCTTGACGCTCCTTATTCGTCCATGACGACAGTAAATACAGAGACGCTCTATGAACTTTTTGGTCAGATTGACGGACTGGCACTCACCCCGGATACGTCGGGAAAAACGGCGGAGGAGAGCGGTGTCGCGGATTCTGACAGATCGGTTGCGATCGCGTTGGACAGCACGGGCGATGAGACGCCGGAGACAGTGCTTCGGTTTACCGTGGGGGACAGTGACAATAAGGGGAATTATTACGTACAGGCGGAAGGGAGTGAGCAGATCAGTCTTGTACCGTCAGGGGCAGTAGATGTTCTGTTTGAAGTTGAACCGTATGACTATATATTGAAGCTGCCTGTTCTTGTGGATATTACCTCTGTCTCTGATGTAGAGGTGGAGAAGGACGGAAAGCTTTATACGATGTCTGCCGGGGATGGAGAATACAGGATAAATGGCAGGAAAGCAGAGGAAGAAGAGTATAATACCGCGTATCAAAAACTGATGGGCGTATTTCTCGCAGGAGAGATACCCGACGGAGAGCAGGACAAAGAACAGAGCGAAAGAAAGAGCGAAAGACAAGGCAAAGAGAGCGGCAGTGGAGATGAGATCTTGACAATCCGTTTCTTCCGTAATACAGCGGACGCGTCCGATGTGGAAGTCATATATTCGACCTATGATGATCGGTATGCGTCGGTCAGCGTGAATGGGGAAAGCTATTTTCTAGCAGAGATGGAGGAAGTGGAAGCCTTGTATGAGCTGAGCGCCCGTTAATGAGTAAAACAGTGGCGTCAGCCACGATAAGCACGAAGTGCAGTTTTACGAATGGCGCGGGCTGAACTGTTACAATTTTTTTAGAAGAGGTTTAGAAGAGAAAGAAGCAATGCTGGCATTTTTCCAAGGAGTGTGCTAAACTGTAACAAAGCATTATATTTCTGTCAGTTGTATTTCTTAGCGGGTCGCAGCCGCCGCGTAGAGGGTCTGAAACACATCTTAAAGATATCTCAATGCTTTTATTTCCAATGAACAA